>CAZDDB010000143.1:0-9528 GCA_964504105.1 uncultured Acidobacteriota bacterium | reverse complement strand
TCGACTTCGGTCTTGCCAAGCTGATGCGGGATGATTCCGATCCGGATTCGTCACGTATGGAGACGCATGCGCAAACAGAAGCGGGAATTGTTCTCGGGACAATGCCTTACATGTCGCCGGAGCAGATTCAGGGAAAAAAATTGGATCACCGGTCGGATATTTTCTCTCTTGGAATTATCTTCTACGAAATGATCACAGGGCGCCGTCCTTTTCATGGAGATACCTCGGCTGAGCTGATTTCCTCCATCATGAGGGATACACCTGGCCCGGTCGGCGATTTGAAGGTGGGCACGCCAGAACATTTGGAGCGAATCATCCGGCGTTGCTTGATGAAAGATCCGAGAGATCGCTATCAAACCGCGCGTGATGTGTACAACGAATTACGCGACTTGAATGCAACCAGCGGACCATCCACACGACCTGCCTCCAGCTCCCCATCTGGAGAAATGTGGATTGCAGTACTTCCCTTCCAGCATCCGGCCGCAGATCCGGAGATAGAAAATTTTGCCGACGGCCTCGCTCAAGATATTACCGCGGCGTTGTCTCAATTCTCCTATCTTTCTGTGATTGCACAGAACTCCACTCTACGGCTGAAGGGGCAATCGTACGATGTTCGCACCGCAAGTGCACAACTGGGAGCGCGTTACCTCCTTCAAGGGGGAATCCGCAAATCCGGATCATTGATCCGCGTGAACGTTCAATTGATCGATACGCGGACCGGGACGAATCTCTGGGCCGAGACCTACAACCGTGATTTGAAAAGCTCCGATATCTTTACAATTCAGGATGAAATCACAGATCGGGTTGCTGCAACGCTGGCCGATAACTTTGGAGTGCTCGTTCGTTCGATGGTTGCAAGTTTGGAAGACAAGCCGGATGATCAATTATCGGCGAATGAATTTGTATTTCGCTTCTTTGGTTACTGGGCGAAACTCACACCGGAAGAACATGCAAAAATCCGAACAACTCTGGAACGGGCGGTCGAAAGAATACCGCGAAATGCAGACATCTGGGGTTGCTTGTCGATTGTTTACGCAAATGAAAATTACCTCCGTCTCAACGAACTTCCAAATTCGCTCGATCGATGCCTGATGGCGGCCCAGCGCGGAGTGGAGCTGAATCGAACCAGCCAGATCGCACACGAGGCTCTTGCCTGGGCCCATTTCCTTCGGCGTGATCTGGCGGCACTTCCCGCAGCGATCGATCGCGCCATATTTTTGAATCCGCGAAACAGCAATACTCTTGCGACGCTTGGAGGATTGCTGGTGCATACACGGGAGTTTGAGCGTGGAGCAAAATTAACGCGCCGGGCGATGGAACTTAATCCGCACCATGCGGGCTGGTTTCATTTCCCTTTGATCTGGGATCATTGCAGCAGAGATGAATTCGAACAGATGCTGGAGAGGGCAAAACGCATAAACATGCCCGGTGTCTGGTGGGTGTCTCTGGTGATTGCATCGGCTTGCGGACATCTCGGCCGGAAATCAGAAGCCGCAGCCGCTTTAAATGATTTGCTTTCGATCGATCCGGAGTTTGCTGCCCATGCGCGTGATTACATGGGACCGTTGCTCTCTAGCTCCGGTTTGATTGACTCCTTAATCGAAGGCCTTCAGAAAGCCGGCTTGCAAACACCCGATCCAGTCATTGATGGAGGATTGACAGCCCGCGATGTACACAACGAACCCGACTTGAATGCAAGCAGTGGATCATCCACACGGCCGGCGTCCAGTTCCGCGTCCGGAGAAATGTGGATTGCAGTACTTCCCTTCCAGCATCCTGCCGCAGATCCGGAGCTAGAAAATTTTGCCGACGGCCTCGCTCAAGATATTACCGCGGCGTTGTCCCAATTCTCCTATCTGTCCGTGATTGCACAGAACTCCACTCTACGGCTGAAGGGGCAATCGTACGATGTTCGCACCGCAAGTGCACAACTGGGAGCGCGTTACCTCCTTCAAGGGGGAATCCGCAAATCCGGATCATTGATCCGCGTGAACGTTCAATTGATCGATACGCGGACCGGGACGAATCTCTGGGCCGAGACCTACAACCGTGATTTGAAAAGCTCCGATATCTTTACAATTCAGGATGAAATCACAGATCGGGTTGCTGCAACGCTGGCCGATAACTTTGGAGTGCTCGTTCGTTCGATGGTTGCAAGTTTGGAAGACAAGCCGGATGATCAATTATCGGCGAATGAATTTGTATTTCGCTTCTTTGGTTACTGGGCGAAACTCACACCGGAAGAACATGCAAAAATCCGAACAACTCTGGAAGGAGCGGTCGAAAGAATACCGCGAAATGCGGACATCTGGGGTTGTTTGTCGCTTGTTTATTATCATGAGTTTGCTTTCGGGTTTAACGAACTTGCGAATTCACTCGATCGAACACTTATGGCCGCCCAGCGCGCCGTGGAATTAAATCGAGCCAGCCAGATCGCCTATGAAGCGCTCACCTGGGCTCAGTTTTTCCGCCGCGACGCGGGGGCACTTCCGGCAACGGTTGAGCGAGCCATCTCTTTGAACCCACGAAACAGTCACATGCTTGCAGTTGCTGGTCTCGTTTTGGTTCATACATGCAACTTTGATCGTGGCGCAACCGTCACGCGGCGGGCAATGGAACTGAATCCACATCATGCCGGCTGGTTTCATTTCCCTTTGATCTGGGATCATTACAGCAGAGGTGAATACGATCAAGCTTTGGAACAGGCCAAACGCGTCAACATGCCGGGCTTCTTCTGGCCGCCTCTGGTCATTGCATCGATCTGTGGCGAACTCGGCCGCAAAGCGGAAGCCGCATCGGCTGTGAACGAGCTGCTTGCGATCGATTCGGAGTTTGCTATTCATGCGCGCCGGTACATCGAACCCTGGCACTATGCCAGTGGACTGATGGATCAATTGCTGGAAGGACTCCGCAAAGCAGGATTGGCGATTCCGGAATCAACACCATCCAGCTGAATTCCAGTTCAAGAATACGCGTTGACTTATATCATTACACAATTATGGAAATAGTGAACTAAAATCCATCTCTTTCTTCCATAATTTTTTCTCGTTCAATCTGCTTATTAAGAGAAATAACAAACCTATCAATCCAACGTTTAACATTTTCATTATTCTCTTGAAGCCGGGCAACATCATGGTGAGCCACGAAGGAAGAATCAAGGTACTCGACTTCGGCCTTGCCAAGCTGATGCGGGTGATGAGCGCAGTGGGGAGTTACCTTTACTCCGGGGGCTCGCAAGGACCTTCAGCCCAGGCCGGATCGAAAAATGCTTCAATGATAAATGGAGATGCCTGGACTCCAATCAAGGTGCGGGTGAATGAGGTACTGCCGTCGCTGCCGATCTGCGAAGGAGCCACCCAAACCGATTCGGATCCGGCGGGAATCGCAACGGACGCAGGAGTTTTGTTGAACAGTACGAATGAAAACGGTTTCCGGAGCCGGGCCAGACCCTGAATTTTTCCGTTGATCGACATCTCTTCTCCTGGTTGAAGAAGATTCTTTGGGATAGAAGAGTCAATCCAGATATTGTGAAATCTGCACTTCGTGTTGAGGTCATTTTCGCGGATTGAAATGATCATTTCACCAATTCGGTTGATGGGAGCCTTTACCACAAGTTTCCTTCCTGATTCAGCCAGAATCGTTCCGCTTTCACCATTTACCTCGATGGCGGTGGTGGTGTAGTCACCGTCCAGCGGACCGGTCACCACAAGCGTTCTTCCCGCCAGTACGATCTCTGAGAGCCTGAAGCGCAAATGCGGGATCTCGATGTTGGCAATCGGCTCCTGTGGCTGCGCCTCTTCTTGCAGATCCGCAACGACACTTTTCGTGCCGCCCGAACGACTACTCTTGTTCAAAGGAATGGATTCCTTTACAATTTCAGCCCCTGAGCCGTCAAGAAGTTCCATGCTTAGAGACTCTATTGCGGTCGGCAGAATGAACTTCACATTTCCCTGAGCTTGCGGCAGTCTAATTTTCAGAACCTGGATGACATAGTCGTCTTCAGGAACGGAGGAATCTGCATCCCAGCTACCGGAAATAATCTCCCCTGCTTCCGCGTCATCCGGCAGTCTCAGACGGATACTTCCTTCGGGAGTCTGGAAAGTCGTTTCCGATAGTCCACCGGAACGATACGTCGTCACCACATATCCTGCCGCTTTCACCAGAAAAGGAATTAGCTGCGCCATTGCCGACTGAATACTTCTTTGAAATTCCTCACCTTCTTCATGCAAAAGAGAACGAAGAATCTGCCGAACTCCTCTTAGCTCATTCAGTGTTGCTTCCGCTCTTCCCATCTTCGCAATCCCGCGGGCACGATCGATCGCCTTTTTCGCGTATTTCAATTGTTCTTTGACATTCTTCTGCTTCGCCAGTTTTTCTATTTTCCCCAGGAATTCTTGATAGATCTTCAATCCGGATTCCGGCGCTTTTTCGTCACCCGGAAAACTGAACGCGGGCAGTAAAAATAGCAAAATAAAGATGATCGATTTTCGCTTGTACATCCAAAATTTCCCGTCTGTCTCACCGCCACATGTGTGCAAAGGGGGAAGGATCGGAAATTATACCTGATTCCTGTATCGGGCATTGACCCGATGGTATCCATTTCGTATTCAAGCGCAGCAATTCATTATTGGAACTCAACAGTTCGTTGTGTATGTTCGGAGGCTCGGTGAATCCATCGATCTTTGGACGCATTTCCCATGGAAATCCTCCCTGAGCGTGAAGCTGCTTGTTTTGTAAGCCAGTCTTCTGCAGGCGCGCGCGGTTCAATCTGGGATCGATTGCACCCGGAACGGCGACAAGATTTACATCAGGGACGGAGGATAACGATAGAGTAGTAGAAAAGCCAAACAGCAAATCCAGAGAAATCTTGCAGAAGTGCGCATTCCGTTTTCTGCTTACAGCCGATTCTTATTCTGTCTTTTTCTGCCTCAATTGTTCCAGGATGTTAAATGAAAGTGAAGATTTCGTCGCATCGTCTTCCTCTTCCGTATCGGCCGCTTGCTCTAGCGGCGTTGCTGGACCGAATTGCACATTGCCCGGATCGTCTTGGTGGGTTGGGCCGGAAAAACCTGTCCTATTCTCCCAATCAATATCGCCGCCACTTGCGCCGCCAGGTTGGGTGCTGCCTCCTAGACCGGAAGGTTGGTCACCATCCTGAACGGGTTGTCCCACCAGTCCTGTAATTCTCATTTCTGCCAAATGCAGCCTTCCATCATCGATCTTGCTTCCACCGATTGCATTCGGGTCCTCCTGGACTTGCTCACCACCCGGATTCTGCTTCAACGCTCTTAATTCTTCCATCATCTGTTCCATCTGTTGTTTGATTTCTTTCGGAATATTTCCCTCGTAGTTCTCCGGATCATAGCTTTCGATACCACCGCGTCCGTCCACATGTTTTTCATAGTCTCGCTTTAACAAGACCTTCAGATAGCCGAGGCCAATGCCGGTGTTCTCGTATTCGTCCTTCTCGGTCGGAGGAACAGGGACTGGGGTGTAGTGCTCTATGACCTCCACGACTCCGGGGGGTATTTTTGAATCGTCGTCGCTACCGAAGAAATCCTTAATGTCCTGCCATAGTCCTGAAATCATTCCTTTTCCGTACGTTGGCCCGCTCGTTTGAGGTTCGCGCGCGGTTGGATCAAGGATATTTCTCAGACGGTCCGTTTGTGATCCGCCCAACCTGTCCAGCTCCTCATGACGTTCGGCGACTTCTTCATTGACAGCGTCCCGAAGATTGCCCCCCCGAAGGAGCCGTTCAGCATCTTTTACAGCATCGCTTGTTTGCTCCGCACTGTTTGCTCCCGTATTCAGATTGAATATCTCTTCTTGTGTCAGACGTTTTACTTTTTCCGCCAATTGGGAATTCGCTCCACCGGTTGCTTGCGAATACGGAGCAGTTAATCCTGAGTTCTTAGCGTCTTCATATCTGCTTTTGCCGTCTTGCACAAAAACGCCCGGCTTATCTACAATTTTCAAATCTTCTAAATCGATCGATACCTGCTGCTGCTCCTCCGGACTTAGCTCTTTCTGCCCGGTGGTATCGCCGGTCTGCTGAGCAGATTGATAGATTTCAGAAAAGCTTTGATCTGTTTTGGATTTTGCTACTTCAAGGGAATCTGCAACAGAAGCTACTCCGGCAGGTTTCTCTGAAGCTGCTTTCTCTTCGGTTTGCCCGAAATTGATTTCTTGAAGCTCTGCTGGAACGTTGGATACGGGCCGTTTGATTTCCATGCGATCCTCCTCGGATTCTTACGCGGGTCTAGGTTCACTGTAGTTTATCGGTTGGAAAAGTGCAAATGTTGCCGGCTGCGGGGCTGCGGGGGTGCACGTCAAATTTGTTGGAGTCACTGAAAAACGGTTTGTACCGCCGGCGTCTCGCCGGCTAAAACAGAAACTCCAGCTCGAGCTCTGCCAGCGGGACGCTGGCGTTACAAACCGCAAACATGCCTTCCCCTTTCGCTTCTAACAAATTTGTCGTGCACCCCGTGAGGCGGGTTTCGCCTGAAGATCCCTGGGGACATCCTTACCTTTACTGGTGTTCCGGAAAATCGTATGTGCTATTGTCCCTGGGTTCTGATGGAATCATCGCAGACCCGAAAAACTTTGCTGATGCTGTCGGTGCGGCTTCCGCGGATCGCGTTTTCGTTCGTACGAAAAACACGGACTGTCTCGAAGACGAAATCCTCCTTTCCGGTGGGCAATTCTTGATCATGCCAAAACATTCAGCTTCGGAATGCCACCCAAAGCGATAACTCTCGCGGCAATATCCCTGGCGCTGATGGTGACCGCTCTTCGAATTTCATCTCGACCTGGCCTGATCACTGCTATGCGATTATAATGGCCTTGTCATGGTGGCTCCAACAGACTTTATTGCAGAGGCGCTGAGCACGTGGAGGGTGAACAACAATACAAATCTGTTGCTGCTGGACTCGATTTCCAAAGAAGGTTTGCTGTTGGAGCCAAGCGGTCCGAGAGCGCGGAATATGGCGCAAATATTTGCGCATTTGCACCATGCGCGCATCGGCTGGGTTCGGTGGCACGAGCCTTCCGCTGCTGCTCAACTGACTCGATTTCAAAAGAAGACAGTTCCCTCGCGAGTAGATCTCAAACGCGCGCTAAAGAGCTCTGCTCAAATGGTGGAAGCCTTCTTACAACGGGCTTTTTCAGGGCAGGCCAAAATCAAGTCGTTTCAGAAACAACCCGTGCGCTTCATGACGTATCTCATCATGCACGAAGCTCATCATCGCGGTCAGATTGCCTACGTTCTGAAACACTCAGGTATGAGGCTGCCTGCGGAAACGGCAGGTCGTCTGTGGGCGATTTGGTTTTGGGGCAAAGAATAAGCATGGAGAACTCGAGATGAATCAAGACAAAATACTCCGTTCGCATTTACAAAAGATATTGGATTGGGAAGATGCGCATATCGGATTCGACAACGCGGTAAAAGGTATTCCACCGGAACTTCGAGGCGTGCAACCGCAAGGTCTCCCTTACTCACCGTGGCAAATCCTGGAACACATCCGGATCTGTCAGTATGACATTCTCGACTTTTGCCGGAACCCTGGGTACAGGGAGCTACAAATGGAGGAATACTGGCCAAAGACTGCGGCGCCGCCAACCCCGGAGGCGTGGGCCGAAAGCATCGTCGCTTTTCGAAAGGACCGAGACGCGCTGAAGGAGCTTGCTTCTGATCCGCGCATCGATCTGTTTGCTGAGATTTCTCATGGAAGCGGACAAACATATCTGCGGGAACTGCTCCTTGTATCCGATCACAATGCGTATCACATTGCCGACATCGTCGCGCAACGCAGAATCCTCGGCGTTTGGAAATAGCAAGTAGAGCAAAAATGAAACTGGTAATCTTCTACACTAAGACCAACGATAGAAGTTGAAGCCGGTCGTGTCTGGAACGAACCGGGAGAGTTGGGGGTGACCATGTCTGTGTTCAAGTGGATCTGGGTAGGTATCGCTCTGATCGTATTTGCTGCGCCTGTACGATGCGAAGACGATACGCGCCGGCGCCTCGAGGCTTCGGTCCGTTTTCTTGCGGATGATTTGCTGCAAGGACGCGGAACGCCTGGGACGGGATTGGATATTGCGGCATTATATTTGTCAAATGCTTTGCGTTCGGCGGGTTGGCAGCCTGGAAACGGTGAGAGTTATCTGCAAACCTACACGATTCGGGAATTTTCGCCGAAGGAAACGCAGTACGAAATTTCAATCAACGGCGTCCGGCTAGACCCGCAGGACTATCTTTTTTGGCCGATTGGAATGGATCCGGATCAGACACCGGTTCGGTTTGATCTGGTCTTTGCCGGTCATGGGATCGTCTCTTACGAGAAGGGAATCAACAATCTGGAAGGTGTCGATGTTCGCGGAAAGGCTGTCGTGTCCATGTTAGGCGCGCCGTGGAAACTGAATCCTGAGGTTCCATTTGGACCCGACCGTGCCGTGGGAAAAGGCATTGAAGCAGCTGTCCGCAACGCCCGTTTTATCATTTATGCAACAGACGAGCTGACTGTCTCGACAGAAAAGCCTGCGAGCGCAGAGATTGCGCTGTTTCGGGAGGCGAGCGAAACAGGACAGGCCTTCCTGCCTGAGTTTCAAGGGAAACCAACGCTTGGATTCTGCCCTTTCCTTTTGATTTCCGCCGCAGCATTCGATAAGACTCTCGCAGCGCCAAGCGGCCGAACCTATGGAGAATGGCAGAAGGCGTTGTCAGCCGGAAAGCAGAACCGTGCCAGGGCTCTGAAAGCTTCGGTAGAAGTCCGCATTCAAGCAAAGGTCCGTGAGGGGCAAGCAAACAATGTGGTCGGGATTTTGCGTGGGAGTGATCCTGCGCTAAGAGACGAATGGGTAGTTTTGACCGCGCATTACGATCATCTGGGAACCAAAGAAGTGGCGGCGGGCGAAGATGGGATTTGGAACGGAGCGGACGATAACGCATCGGGCACTGCTACAGTATTAGAAATTGCGCGGCAATTGGCAGTGGGACCTGCGCCAAAGAGAAGCATACTGGCGCTGTTTACCAGTGGAGAGGAGCGCGGACTTCTTGGGTCGGCTTATTATTCCAGGCACCCGCTCGTGCCCTACAACCGTGTGATCGCAGACTTGAACGTGGACATGGTCGGCCGGTCGACGGGCGCAGTCCAGGCGATTGTAGACGGATGCCCGGAGCTTTTTGCAAAAGCTGCGGAGCTCGGCGCGCAGTTTGGAATTCAGGTCCTGCCCGATCAGCAACCTTCGTGGCGCATCCTGTATCTGTCGGATCATTATCACTTCGCGCGCTTCGGCGTTCCCGCTGTAGAATTCTTTACCGGCCTGCATCCGGATTATCATCAGACTTCCGATAGCGTCGATTCCATTCGCTATGAAGAGATGGGGCGGATCTTCCGGATCATGTTCGGACTCACGGATGATTACGCGCAAGGCGGAAAGAAATTGGAGTTTCATCGCCCGGAATGGTTCGTCACACCGGACGAATGATTCCCTACGGCAGATGATTTACACGATCGGGCATTCGATCCG
>CAZDDB010000142.1:265-9568 GCA_964504105.1 uncultured Acidobacteriota bacterium | reverse complement strand
ATTCACCGTGATCTGCAACAATCAAAGTAATGGTATTGGAATCACGAGTCTTCAAGAGGTCCCCGATCAACGAATCAACAAACGTATAGTAGTGATCGACAATTCTACGGATCCGTTCAAGATCGCACCCTGGTTTTCCCCCGCATTCCCGTTGGAGCACTTCAGGATGCTCGGAATATCCCAGAAACTGATGGCAGACCGTATCCGTGCCGCGGAAATAAACGGCGAACAAGTCATAGTCGTCGTTTTTTCGGATCATATATTTTGCGATGTCTCCAAAAAATTTGTCTTGCCAAAAACGCGAAAGAATGATCTTTTCCTGAGTGGACCCGATGCAGGCGCACTTTTCCAGCTCAAAGAACCGTTCTTCAAATTCAGGAACCAATTTGTCCCGGGATTGATACAATGGCCGGATCTCGTTGAGCAGCTCGGGTGGATACGTCAGATCTTCATAAAGGTCGATTGAATTCTGTTTTCGATTCCGCTCTCCATGCACACCGAGATAAGAAGATGCCATGTGACCGTTAATCTTGAAAGCGGGCCATGTTTCCCACCAACCGACAACCCCGATGCGCTTCTTTTGATAGGACAGGATCTCCCAGAGCGTCCTCGTTCGAAAATGAAAGGAGCCGGCGAGGGCCATTGCTTTCGGCTTCCGGTACAACCATCCATCACCAAATAGATCTGTCTCGTTCGCCGGGAAATAGTCCAGAAGCTCCTGGCCATTCGAATTCAAAACTCGAATAAAGTCCACATCGGCCCCGACGAAGGAAGCTTTGACCGGTTGAATGCGATCAAAGTGAAATGTAATCCTGTTTTCGATCCATTGCTTCTTATGGTTCCCAACCGGGAAGGTGTATTCGGCGAATTGCTTCGCCAGGCTGCACGAGCCAATGCCAGCTCCGTTGAAAGCAACTTCGAGCTGAACCTCATCCAGGCCGGCAGGCGCTTTGGCTCGAAACCGGATAGACATTCGATCTGAAGAATGAAATGGAAAAGATAGAACGGAGCTGCGAACCCCTTCCGAATCAGACCCCATCTGGAAATTTGTGTTTGAAGGAAGCGGAAGGGTAAAATCTTCAATTCCATGCTTGGAAGGAAGCTTACCCGTGGCGATCGATGCCCAGATGATTGGGCTGAAAAGGCCCTTTTCCTTGGAATACTTCTTTTTCCACTTGATCGAGTCCAGATAACCGGTGGAACCTTGTTCGATCAACCGCTGGATGTTCGGGATCCTGTTCTCAGATGCAAGTCGATACACGATATCCAGGCTGGCGCCATCAAGACCGATCAGCAGAATTCTGTAGTTGTTCCTGGAGAAGTTTCTTGAACAAGAGTCCGGAAGCAAAAAACAGAAGAGGAGGATTCCATACCATAGAATTCTGGATCCTGCGGAAATGAAGTTCGGTGTTCTCATGAATTGACGTACTGACGAACAACTGATTCTAACGCAAAAGTCCTGACTCGCAAGAAATCGCCGGAATCGCAGTGGAACAACCACCAAGGCACGAAGGCACAAAGAGGGCAAGCTCAAAACGCCAATAGCAAAATGGCCGATCCAAACTCTTTTGAATTAGTGCCTTTGTGCCTTCGTGGTTATTCTCATCCTCTCGGCGACTTGCAACTGCTCCTCTCTCGAATCTGCAATTCCATCCAGTTTGGCTTTCAAGACCTCATCCAGTACTTCACGGATCTGCGGCCCGCGCGGGATGCCAAGCTTGAGCAGATCATCCCCTTTGATGGAAAGCTTCACGCTGCGCAGATCGCGGAGAAAGCGGGCGATTTGAGTGCGGGCAGGCTCCTCCGATGAGCGAGCCATCGCATATAACAAGACTTCCAACGGAAATTCTCGTAATGAGAAATACAACAGGCTCGGCTTCAAATTCGGACGGTTCAGCAGCCGTAGCCGGATATCCCTGGTGTTCGACTTATAATGTTTCAGCATTTCCTGCACGGCTGTTGTCAGTTGAAAACGCTGGCTCACCACGAGACGGTCCGCGCGATCCAGTTTCTCCAGAATCGCCATGAGATACAAAAGCCAGCCGAGTGCCCGTTCCTTCAGAAAATTCAGGTGGAACCAGGACAGCACGCTTTGCACCTGATAGAGCAAATCCAGGAGAAACGAATCGAGCGTCACCTCCGGATGTACAAACGGAAGCAGCCGGTACCGGTGCATCAGACGGATCGACGGGATCGGGTGCTCCTCCTGCAAGATGTTTCGAAGTTCAGTCCAAAGACGTTTTCCCGAGAGCTTTTCGATGACCCTGGTCTGCACAGCGCTTTCCATCAGACGCTCAGTATCCTTGCTGATCTGAAAATTAAACCGCGTGGCAAAGCGGATGGCCCTCAGGGTTCGAGTCGGATCATCGATGAAACTGAGGCTGTGCAGCACGCGAATGACGCCTCGATGCAAATCGTCCCAGCCACCGAAATAGTCCACCAGCATCCCAAAATGTTTTGGCATGAGATCGATGGCCAGGGTGTTGATCGTGAAATCGCGGCGGTACAGATCCTGCCGCAAAACACCGCCCAGAACCTGAGGCAATGCCGCCGGCGCGTGATAAGCCTCGGTCCGCGCCGTCGCTACATCCATTTTGAATCCGTCCGGAAATAGAAGCCTTGCTGTTCCAAATCTGCGATGAGTTGATACGTGACAACCCTTCTCCCTCCCAAACTCCTCCGCAAACCGGATTCCATCTCCTTCCACAACGAGATCCAGATCGCTGTTGTCTCTGTGCAACAACAGATCCCGCACCATTCCTCCAACCAGATAGATCTTGCAACCGCTCTTTTCGGCAATCGTTCCGGCGTCCTGCAGCAATGAAACAACGGGTTGGGGAAGACGCTTTTCCAGCATCGGCTTCAGGTTTTCAGATTGCTTTCCTTTTCGAAGAGGAAGTCCCTGAGAACTGATCTCATACTGGAAGCGGAACAGATCCATCCTGGTGATAATCCCTTCCACGTTTTCGGCATCCTTTCCCACCAGTACAAAACGGGGACGGCCGGAAAACATGCGGTTGAGGACTTCTTGAACGGGTGTCTCCGGATCAATCAAAGGAAGATCGGCCGACATGTAGCTTTCCACGGTCTGATCCTGCAAACCATGGAAGATGACGCCATCCACAGTCTGACGGCTGATGGTTCCGACGGCTTTTTTCCCATCGGTGACTGTCAGCGCATTGATCCGGTGCGTGTTCATTTTCTGCGCGGCTTCCGAAATTTTTTGATTGGCGCCGATCGCGATCACGTTGCTTTTCATCAGATCGCGCGCAATTTCCCGGCGCTTCAAGTGCTGGTGCAAAACGCCCAAAAGCTTCTCGCGCGCTTCAATGACGGTGATTCCTTTCAGCACAGCGGAAGCCGCATTCTTGTGACCTCCTCCCTTCAGATGCGTCAGGATCTGACCCACATCCACATCGGGAACGACGCTTCGGGCGATGATGTGCACGCGGTTATCCATTAGAACAAGCGCAAAAAAAATATCGATCGGCTCCAGATCCATCAGACGATGAACCAGGTAGGCGGCTTCGGGAACAAACGCATGCCACGAAAAGGCGCTGAGAACCACAGCGCGTCCTTCAAAGGTCAGGTGCTCACAATTAGCAACCATCGTGTGAAAAAAGGCCGTCTGATCGGAGTTGAGACGGTGGGTCAGGATGCGGTTGACAAGGTTGATCTCTGCTCCCCTCTCCAAAAGCCACAAAGCAGCCTGGAAGTCCTGGGGGGTAGTGCCGCCTGATAAAAAATTGGCGGTATCCTCGTGGATCCCCGCCAGCATCACACTCGCTTCGAGGGAGGACAGCCCCGGGAGCGCATCGCCGGCTTCGATCATCTGTAATACGACAATTGTAGTAGTCGAACCATATGGATGGATGTGCGTCCGGCCGGCCCGGATGTTCCCTTGCTCTTCAGGATGGTGATCATATACTTCCACCAGCGGGGGCGGAGAATGAAGCAACAGATCCTCCAGTGCTCCGAGACGCTCCACGCGCGCAACATCCACAAGGATCAAATGCGTAACATCCTGCACGGCCTGAACCGGAATCTCGGGTACCTCCATGGCGGTCTCGCGAAAAAATTGCCGCAACCCGGGTTCACGCGAACCTGGAAACACCAGTTTTGCATCAGGATGAAGTTTGGTCAGCCCCACCATTGCGGCAAAACCATCGAAATCCGCGTTGACATGCGTTGCGATAATTTTCATACTAACAATCATACGTCATGCACAATGCGGCTGCGAGTCCCGGAAAAAGAGCGTCCGCGTGCATGATATAGTTGAGGAATCTTGAACGATCAGCCTGCAGATCTGGAACTCATCGAGCGCTGTCTGAATCATGACGAAGCAGCCTGGGAACAGATCCTTTTCCGTTATAAGCGGAAGGTATTTGGAATCGCTTTCAAATTTACGGGCCGGTTCGAGGAGGCAGAAGACCTGACCCAGGAAATCTTCCTCAAAGTATTTAAGGCCCTTGCCACATACAAGAAGGAACAGGATTTTTCCTGGTGGCTCGTGAGCATCAGCCGCAACGCATGTATCGATTACTACCGCAGCGTGAAGCGGGAGAGGAAAGTGCTCAGTGAAAACCTGGACAGGATCAAAGAATTCAAGTTTGAAGGATTGTCGCCGCAGGGGAATCTCGAAGCGGCTGAACGTTCCCGTATGTTGCGGCAGCGGTTGGGCGAATTGCCCGAAGATCTTCGCGTGGTTTTGATCCTCCGCGACCTGAAAGGGCTCTCCTACAAGGAAATTGCGGATCAACTCGGTCTGGTAGAAGGCACGGTGAAATCGCGAATCCATCGGGGCCGGGCAGAACTGGCGGAAAAGATCAAAGGGATTGCCATCCAAGGAGTTTAGAAATGAATTCAAAAGAAACTCAGGTGAAAGTCATACAGATTCCGTTTCAACGGATGGTGTATGAAATCCTGGGAGACACGGCCCGGGAATGGGCGAATTATCTGGAAGAGGGGTATCGAAAATTTGTCATCGATATGAGCAAGGTTTCCTTCATGGACAGCGCCAGCATCGGGTGTCTCATGGACTTTTACCGGAAAACAAAAACCGCCGGCGGTCGTATTCATTTAGCTGCATTGCAACCGCGAATCGATACGCTGCTTGCGATTGCAAAAGCAAAATCGCTTTTTGGAATCTATGCGAACGTCGACGATGCAACCTCTGGGTTTGAGAATTGAACGGAGGGATGCTATGAAAAAAATCAAACTGAGCACAGGATATGAATTGGGACTGGACGGCGATTTGTTGTCCATGATTGAAGCGATTTACCAGGAAGTAGCCTTGCGGAAGGAGTTAAAGCATTCGTACGAAGATGTCATGAAGGAAATTGAAAACATTCTTTCGCAGATTACCGGCGATCAACTTCAACATTACTTTAAGGAAAGCCTGTTTTTAAACACCGTTACATTTGAAAATGAGATGCTGGATGCCTATGTGAAAAAACTCGGCCAGGAGCAGGGTCCGGAGGAGCCGGGCGGGAAGGAATGAATCCCCGGCGGTTTCTGACCGCGCTCCTTCTCTTCCTGCCGCTGCTTCCTCTTTCCTCCGCTCATAATACGATTGAAATAGTATGTCGTAAATCATACTATACGCCTGACAAGATTGTCATTCCCAAGGGCGAACTTGCCAGAATTGTCCTGACGTCGCAGGATGTTACGCACGGCTTTGCGATCGATGAATTTGACGTGGCTCGCGAAGTACCGGCCGGCCCTCCCACGGTCATCGAATTCACTCCGGACCGGGCCGGAGAGTTTCGCTTTTACTGCGTAGTCCGCTGCGGCCGCGATCACCTCAAAATGCAGGGCACCCTGACTGTAGAGTAGGAATTCACCGCAGGGACGCAGAGGCAGATTTAATCACGGAAACACGGAATTCACGGAAAGGATAGGTCTTATCGAATTCTATTCCGTGCTTCCGTGCTTCCGTGCTTCCGTGCTTTTCTTTCCTCCGCGTACTCTGCGCCTCTGTGTTGAATCCTGAGCTAAAGGTGCTGTTCCAGGAAATGCAGGACGCGGGATTTGTACTGTTCCGGCTCCTGAAGATAGGCGCCCAGGTGCCCGGCGGATTCAACAATCCAGAGATCCTTCTCAGAAACTGCGTTGTCGTAGATTTCTCTCGAGTGGGATGCCGGAATTACGGTATCCTGACCACCATGGATGAGCAGGACCGGACACTTTACGGATTTAATTTTTTCGGCAGGCTTCACTTCGGGAACCTTGCATCGATCGAACAGAAGAATCCACAGAAAAGCAAGACGCAACGGAAGATACAGAAATCCTCGCGACAGATGAGTCGTGCGGCTGCTCGACTTCGCTATCATTTGTTCCAGCGAAGCAAACGGACTGTCCAGCACCAGAGCATCAATTTGATCGGACGAAGCCGCAGCCATGATGGCACAGGCGGCGCCCATCGACGCGCCCAATACAGCGATTCGTCCTGAAACCTCAAGTGATTCGCGCAGATGACGAATCGCCGCCAGAATATCCTGCTTCTCAAAATAACCGTATGTAGTAATCGAACCGCTGCTGTCCCCATGATTGCGAAAATCGAGGCAGGCAAGCGTGTATCCTGCAAGAAGCAAATACTGAACATAACGGACACCGCTGCGTTTGTCGTGCCGGACACCATGACAAACGACCACTGCATTGCCGTTTGAATTTTCCGGAGTCAGCAAGAGCATCGACAACTGAACGCCGTCTTCGCTTACAAAAGAGCGGACCTCCGTTGAGTATTTCGCTTCAGGCACAAAGTCCGTGAGATCGGAAGTCCGGTTGGATTTTTTGTTTGGCTTTCGAAACCTGTGATGGATAAAAACAGACCCGCCGAGGTTCGCAGCCAAAAGAAGGCCGCCTGCAACTCCAACCCACGGAGCTGCTTTTTTCAGGTAGCCCCAGTGACCTCTTTTCATCCCTGATTTGATGATATTGTTTGTCCGGTTTTTTGCAAGTACGGGTCGAATCTTACGGAGTTCGCCGTCAGGCTGGCGTCTAACGTGCGGCTAGATCATTTTCGTTGATAGCGCTGCTGGAATTCTTCGGGCGTCATGATTAAGGATTCCCGTTTTTCCTGATCTGCCTGCGCTTTTTTCAGTTTGGAAGCATACTCGATCGAGCGTTCCCAAAGTATGGCCAGAGCACCAATCTCTTCTGCCGGCACGTCCACATTCCCCAGAGATCGGGCGACAGACAGAGCTGATTTCGCCGGTTCCGGCTCTGATTTGCGCAAGAAGAAGGCAGCCTTTTCAAATGCAAGAGCCCAGAGTAAGCGATTTCGATCGTCAAAATATTTTCGGAAAGCCTCCAGACCGGCAGCATGTTTTATTTCCGTCAGATTTGATCCGGTTAGAAGTATCGGCCCGTTTTCTGTTGCATTGAGTCTTTGAAAGTAATCGTCCAGATCTTCCGGATTCAGGATCCAGGATCTGAAAAATGCGGCTTCCGGAATCGAACCGCCCGAAGCGGGTGTCAGCTTTTCCAGGGGGTCTTCTGTTTCTCCGCTGCCGATAAACTTCAGGAAATCCTGGATATTACGGGTCCCCGGAGTCCCCTTCAGCAGCGCAGCGCTCTTACGCAGAAAGTAACGCGCATGATTGGAAGATACAGAATGAAAAGAGATCTTGATGCCTCCGCGGGTTTCAACGTTTCGGGAATATTCTTCAGCAAGTTTGAGTAGTCCGGCGGAATTGATCCGGATATCGTCGCGTTTTTCGGGCGGCTCAAAGTCTCGTCCTTCCTGAACGTGAATCACATAGAGATCTCCCAGATCAGTAAACGGACTGTGTGTTCGAAAATAGAGGATCGGCTGCCACAGAGGAAGGACATTTTCACCAAACACAAAAAGTTCACGTTCTGCCCACGAAACTCCTTTGCTGGATCTTGTTTCCACGCCGCGCTGCTCAAAGCGGTACAGTGCTTTTCGAACAAGATGGTCCTGTCTGTCTGAAAGATGTTCGGGCAATAAGGAGGCAAGAAATGGCGCCGCACCGGGAATTTCTCCCAATAGATCGATCACGCTCTCAAAGAGATCCGGGTCATGCGTCATCCACGAGCGGGCGCGATCCCAATCTTCCTTTCTGCCGGCCGCAGCCGCCTCCCGAATCCAGATCGCTCGCTTGCGGGGCGAATCGGAACCGGCAGGTTCAATTCCGATCTGCCGGAGCGGCTCCAGCGCCTCCTCAGGTATCCCAGCCTGTTCCACAAGTGATTCCAGTTTGGTGGTCACAATGTTGTCGGTGGAAGCCCAGCGGACAAACGACGACCAGCCGTGCTGACGGTTCAGCACCCGGATCAAGGCACGGTCTCCGGCGTGTCCAAGCTGGGTCCAGTGAAACAACAAATCGCCGGGCATCACTGGTTGTCCGCGCAGCATCTCTTTGAGCAGCTTCTCCAGTTTCTTTTCGCCGGCTTTCATGAGGTAAAGAATATATGCGAATCGCGAAGAACAGACAATGAGATCAAAAGCGATTGGAGAGGCGGGCGTCACTGCCCGCCTGAATACCCTACACTTACTGCGGGCACGGAGGCCCACGACTCCAAATTGATAGATCGGATGTTTGTAGTACTATATTCATATGAAGAGGCTGAATCTGTGGATGGAAGAGTATCTGGAATATTGCCGTGTGGAAAAGGGTCTGGCTGATAACTCCATCGCCGCGTACCGCCGTGATCTAAATCATCTGGGGGCCTTCTCAGAAGAGAAAAACTGGGAAACAGGCCCGAAAGACTATCTGCAACTGATGGAATTTCTCAATATGCTCTACAACAGGGGCCTTTCTTCAACTTCGGTACTGAGATTAACTTCCACAATCAGGAACTTCTTCCGCTATCTCATTGAGAACAGTCGGATACAAATGGATCCTTCCGCGCAGGTGGATTCACCGCGGAGACTTCGCCGGCTTCCCCGCTTGCTTTCCCACAAGCAGATGGCTTCGCTGCTTGCGCAGCCTGACGTCACGAGTGCCGCTGGAATTCGCGACCGGGCCATGCTGGAATTGCTATACGCAAGCGGAATGCGCATCTCCGAAATGCTGGGTCTGTCCTTGCAACAACTTCATCCTGATCTCCACTTCGTGATTTGCTATGGAAAGGGATCCAAGGAAAGAATGGCCCCTGTGAACGAAAGCAGCGCGCACTGGATCGGCAGGTATCTGAATGAAGTCCGCCCGGCACAGACAGTCAAGAGGCTCCAAAAAAACTTTGGGGATTCTAACAAAAAATCCGATCAGCAAAAACTGTTTTTGAACGAGCGAGGAAAGCCGTTAACGCGCCAGGGCTTCTGGAAAATCCTCAAAC
>CAZDDB010000142.1:0-255 GCA_964504105.1 uncultured Acidobacteriota bacterium | reverse complement strand
ACACCTCATGTCTTCCGGCATTCATTTGCTACTCATCTTCTGGAAGGAGCAGCAGACCTGAGAAGCGTTCAGATGTTGCTTGGACACGCGGACATCAGCACTACCGAAATTTATACTCACGTTTCGCGCGAGCACCTGCAGCGTGTTTATCGCAAACACCATCCGCGCGCCTAACAGAGAACGCCAGGAGGCCACAGAGAGAGCAGCAACCAGAGGATGAAGGCAGAAGGATGAAGGATGAAGGATGAAGGGAGT
>CAZDDB010000141.1:0-9605 GCA_964504105.1 uncultured Acidobacteriota bacterium | reverse complement strand
GGATTGCAACAATTTTAGACATGTGATCTCTTTTACTCTGTACGGCTTTGCCCTAAGAATCGTTAGGCGGCGTACCGCTTGTGATGATTACGACCGGTTCCCTGATCATCGCGGTACACAGACTCCCAAGAAGGAGCAAGCGATCACTTGAGTTCGACGATCAGCACATGAGTATCGGTTGAACCGACGTTCTCGCCAATATGTGATTGAGCTTTGCCCCACACGACCTCTCCTGGGCGAACCTCACGAACGGCTTCTCGTCCGTCTGACAGGACGAACTTCCGCTTGAACGCGCTGAGCGCACAAAGCACGTAATCGGGATGATAATGTGGCGATGTTCGTTGGCCGGGGGAGTCACGGTATTCGAGAACCCTGATGCGGTCGTTTTCCAGGACTACCTTGTACTTATCACTGTCGGTGACCACGGGATCGCGAGATGGATCACGAAGTTGAGCCAATTCGGATGTGGTGATGTTGCTCATGGAACCTCCTTACTCACGGCGAAAGAAGCGAACCATAGACTATAGCCGCCTAACGCTGGAATTCACGGGCAGCGGCCGCAACGAGCGAAGGCGTGCCGCTTGCCGTCTACCCCCGGGCTCAGATCATGATAACTTGAAATTGTTGCCAAGCAAAAATGTTTCTGATTTATTCGCAAGCGGCATGACTGAGCAACGTGCGGGTGCTGTCCCGTGCAATGACTTGTTCGCCGGCAGATCCCTACCTTATAAGTTTGTCATAATCGGCATGTGTTCCAATCCAGAACCATATAAGTCCGTCTTGTGAGTCGACGGCCAATGCACGGTACCCAAGGCCGATCCGCGCGGACCAAAAGTTTCTGACTTTCTTAAGATGGATGGACGGATGCCAAGGGTTCGATTTGAGCAACGCAAATGCTGCGTCCGCTGCTTCTTGAATTGAGATTGGTAGTTGGTGATAAGCCGCCCAAAACTCTGCTGTCGCGTGATGGTTCAAAGTTTGGTTGTCTTGCCCTGGGCATGCTGTTGTAACGCTTTTCCGGCGAGAGCGTCAAGCTTACCGGCATCTACATCACGCTCAAGCTGCCGGTCCCATAAGTGTGCATCAAATTCGGCAAACCACTGTCTGAAAAGAGCAAGGTCTTCCTCGGAAAGCTCCTGAATTTGCTTCTCGATAACGTCAATCTTGCTCATAACAATCTAAGTATAACGCAAAATGTTACTGCCGGCGAACGCTGGAATTCAGCCGCCACAACCGGGCCGACCGAAGGCGCGCTGCTTGCAGCTTACCCCGCCTCAAAATATGATAGCAGTTAATACTTTCCCCGGCAAAGAAGATTCGAAACCGACTGCAAGCAGCGTGACCAAGTGAGGCACGGGTGCGATCCGGTGGAGCGAATTGTTAGCCAGCCGCCTTGGGGGGATGGTTTTGCCATGCTTGACTGGCCAGTTCCCCAACTTTATTGAACCGCTTGGATTGGAAGAGGTAGAAAAACGACAACGCGACGATGATAATGGTGAACAATAAAAATACGTGATCCAGGCCAGACCACACGAATGCCACCAACAGAACGAAACATGTGGGAAACCAGTTTGCATAGCCGGTCACTGAAACGAGTCCAGAGGTGTCATCCCAACGTAACATGCCGTGCATGAGGGGTGTGGCACTCAAGCCAAAGTGGAAGAATGAGTAACGGAATGCGTACTCGGATGGAGATAATTTCCTGAAAAGAATCGGATGCCTGAACTGCCCTCGAAATTGGGCCTCCAATTCTTGAGTTGAAGGTTTAGGAAACGTCGATACCACCGAGTACATGCGGCGAAAAATTGGGAGTCCGTGCCTGAAATAGTACGGGTTCCATGTAGCGGAAAGAATTAGTTCAATTATGGCTGTAATAAACAGTAGATTGGTGAGCCAAGATTCCAAGACCTGTCTGAGTACTGAATCCATACTTAATCACGGAAGTTGAGCGCGAGCGGCTGGCTAACGCCCGAGCTCAGCGGCCAGCCGCAGCGGCCGAGCGCCAGCGAGGGCGCGAGGACTGGTCCGCTGGAGCGAGTTGTTCGGCAGCGTGATCTCCTTGGCAAACATTGGAATCGACATAAATATACCAGTATCCTTTGATATGCCTGTAGTAGCGACTATCACAAGCGATCGTTGCGGCATCGAGGTTTGCCCGGGGCGACCGGAAAACATCAACGGAATACTCGTAGCCCTTGTCGACTTGGGATCTAAGAGAAGCTGCAGTGAGGAAAAGTGTTCCGTCATAACGACGCCCGATCTCTTGGATATCGAGTTGGTCAAATACCTGTTGATACTGAAGCCAGCGATCCTTTTTAAGTCTCGGGCCCATGGGGCCGGGAATATCACTCCATTGCCGATCAACATTTGCAACAGACATTTTATCTCGCGGAGCATCTCTGTTAAACATTTTGATGAGTTTTTCGAATACAGGTTGATTCTCTTTAAAGCATCTGATCAATTGGGCATCTGTTGGTAAACCAGACGCATCAAAATGTGTGGTGGTACTATTCATTAGCACCAAGAGGTTCGCCGCAAGAAATAAGATCATGTTTTCATAGAGGCCGAACTTGCAATTATACTGCATCCGTAAAACATGGCTTGAAGCTGTCTTTTACGACCGGTGAAATCAAAGATGGCTTGAAGCTGCGCTTTACGACATGTTGGCGTATAATTCGGTTATGGCGGGATGGAGATTCGTGTTCTATGGAACAGAAACCACGGCTATCGGACCGCATCCGAAGAACTGCCCGCCTTAAACATCTAACTAAGAGTTCTTTGCGTTCTTAGCGGTCTTTGCAGTTGGATCCCCGTCTTCCTCTTCGTGAGAGTGTGCGTGGAAATCGTGTGTGTGCGGATGCGCATGCTCGATTTCCTGGTGCCTGTGCGTATGAATGTGAATCAGATTGGTTTGCTCCAGAAGCTCTTCGTTGTCGAGGACCCGTTGCGGCGTATCCTGGTGGACGAACATTCCATCCTGCATGATGTAGACCCGGTCACAGACTTCCTTTAAAATCGTCAGGTCGTGCGTGGATGTGATGATCGTTTTTTCCTTGCGCGCCCATTCGTGCAGAAGATCCAGCAGCAAGCTTTGAGTCCGCGGATCCAGCGCAGCCGTAGGCTCATCGAGCAGCAGTACCTGCGGATCCAGAATAAGCACGGAAGCCAGCGCGACCTTTTTTTTCTCTCCGACACTCAAGCGGTAGGGAGGACGGTCTCGTAGAGAGGCCAATCCGAACTTCCGGAGGATTGCTTCTGCTTCCTGGCGAATCCGTTCCTTGTCCCATTGCAACTGTAACGGACCGAAGCATACTTCGTCCCAGACCGTGGGTGAAAACAACTGAGCTTCCGGGTCTTGAAACAAAAATCCAACTCGTTTGCGGAAGCTGTAGGAGTACTGTTCATCCAGAAACAGTTCCTCGGTTAGGGAAACGCCCTCAAACTCTATACTCCCTGAGTGTGGGAAATAGAGCGCATCCAGAAGTTTCAGCAGTGTGCTTTTTCCGGAGCCATTGGCCCCGATCAGCGCGATCCGGGAGGGGTTGCTGATCTCCAGATCGATTCCTTTCAGGACAGGAAATCTCTCAAGATAAGAAAAATGCACTTTGTGCAGACTGTACAGTGCCGTCACAGATTTCTCCAGGTACCGAAGTATAAGCTGCAAGCTGCGAAGAGCAACAAGAAGATCAGCCATCCGGCATCGGATCGTTTCATCCGGAAATCTTGAAAAATCACCGGTTCGCCCCGGAACCCGCGAGACTGCATGGCAAGGTAAACTTCATTGCTGAGGTGAACCGACTTCCCCAGTAATGAAGTCAGAATCGCGCCGGTCCATCGCCCTGTGTTTTGCCATGTTTCCGGTCCCACCCGCCGGCTGGTACGCGCCAGAAAAAGTGAATTGGCCGTTTGCAGGAGCACATAAATGTAACGGTAGGTCATGGCCAGCAAAAAAATCAGGAGTCGTGGAAATCGCAAGCTTCGCAGAGCTTTTAGCAGGCGAGGCCAGGATGTTGTGGACACAAGAAGAAGCATGAAGGAAACAGAGGTCGCGACTCGCAAGACAAGAAAGGTTGCCGTTCGCGCTCCCTGTTCGGAAATGACAACAGATCCGATCCGGATCCAGCTGTTTCCCGGTGTCAGAAAGAGAGCGGGGATGGCAATCAAAGCGGAGTAAAACGGCATGAAGATCCAGGTGCGGCGGAAAAAAGAAAGTGTGAAGAGACGCGATCCGCCGGCGAGAAAAAGAGTAAGAACATAGATGACTGCTATAACAATCATACTATGTGAGAATGCGGATGCGGCCAGCAGTGCAAGAAAGCCGGTTACTTTCACGCGCGGATCCATTCGCTGGAGCCACCCGTTTGCAGCCGCGGACTCCTCCATCAGAACGCTCTCTTGCAGGACCGAAGCGAAGCGGGCGAGATTTCGTTCGACGAAGGTGCGCCTCATTGTGTTTCTGTCGCACGGGAATTTGATTCGCCCGCCCTTTTTCCCAGAGCTGTCAGAATCCCGAAGACTACCAGAATCAGAAGTACGCCCGCAACTGCAGAGAGAACATACCCTGTGTTCTCCCCTGTTCCGGGAAGTGAATAACCGGCAAATAGACCGCTCCAGAAGCCTTCAAGGCGCTGCATTCCTTCAGGGACAAAACCGAGCCCCAGATCTCGGAGTTGTCCTGAATTCCATTCCCCCCAGGCTGTTCCGGGAGCGAGAAGACCCAACGGTGTCACGATGACAAGAAATCCAATGACCAGCCAGAGAATTCGGAGACGGCTCCACAACAAAGGAAGAGGGGGGTCAGCCACAGTCCGGACCTGCAAAAGCTCCGGCATGGTGGAATGCAGATAGGCTACTGACATGCCGGCAACCACAGCCTCCGCAACTCCAGCAATGAGATGCCCCACCATCATTGCAGGAATCGCTACGGAAAGCGGATACGGTGCGTAAAGTGGCGTGCCGTCCGGCCCATGGGCAATCGATGGTTGAATCCCCAGTTCGAGACCTGCCAGAAATGCAGCCACATTTAATGAGATGTATCCGGCTGCAGCTGCGGCAATCCCTTTCGCCCGCGGGGTTGTTGTGTTTCGGGAGAACAAGTTGTAGAGAAAGCCGGCAACAAAGACCTGTGCAACGGCCATGTTGAAACAGTTCGCGCCGATTGTTGTGATTCCGCCATCGGCAAAGAAAAGCGCCTGAATCACCAGTGCAATCGAGACTGCCATTACCGCGGGCCAGGGGGACAGAACAATTGCGGCGAGACTGGCGCCTGCAGCGTGTCCCGTAGTGCCGCCCGGTAACGGGATGTTGATCATCTGGATCACAAAGCAAAAGGCGGAGACCAGCGCCATGACAGGCACAGTCCGTCCCGATAAGAGTCTGCGCAATTTGCGGGAAGCCGTGTACCAGAAAGGAACCATCAGCGCATACAATGTTCCCGCAGTAGCGGGACTCAGATAACCGTCAGGTATATGCATTGCCGTCTTATTTCTACGAAGGAAACATTATCTATGGATTCCGATTCCAAGGGTAGGGGGTAGCGCGGGCTTCCAGCACTCACTCGTTTTGCAGGCGAGGCGATTGACAAAATCCTACAATTACAGTAATTTCTGTATAGACAGAAATTAATGCAAGGAGGGAAATATGCGTTACCGTCTCAGAGGTTGGATGAAAGACGGTCTGGTTCTAGTGTACCGGACCCGCGCATCGAGTGTCGCGCGTCTGGTTCCCGATGTATTGGATCTGGCCACTCAGAATGGCGATGCATTCTGGAATGTTGCGATCTGTCAGGTGGAAGCTTTGCGGCCGTGGGGTCTACCGCCCTGGGGCGGCTTTGATTGCACGATGGTAATCTACGGATTGAATGTTTCGATTCGAGCCTTCACGGGCAAGAACATAGAAGGGTTCTATCCGGTCAGGGGCGATGCGGACCCCAAGGTTATGTGGTTTCTTGGAACCGACGCTCTCGGCTTCGACGTTCACCGAGCAGCGATTGAATTCCATCGCAAAGACCGCCGCCTGATTCTTGCCGTGGATTCTCTGGAGGATGATCGCGGTCATGCGTACCTGAGTGCTGATCTTGAACGTCCGGCTTGCGGGACGCTGGAATCCGCTCAAATGCTCCGTTATCCCGGAATCCTGATGTCTCCGGACAGGTGGTTATCGCGGATTCACTGGACGGAGATGATTCATGACAGCCTGTTTCCCTGGAAAGCAGTGCATGTCCGGGAAGCCCGTTGGAACTTGTTCCGTGCCCTGGATCAAGAAACTGCTGTTCTGGAAACTGCCTGCCTGATCGAACCCGGTGAGTTCACCTGGCGCGTGGGCGAACACTTTGAGACAGTAGTCCAGCCCGCCGCAGTTCTGTAACGCCGGCGTCCCGCCGGCCGCTACTTTTTTCTCACATTTTTCACTCCGCGGAGTGAAAAATGTGAGAAAATGGCATCGACAAATAAGATAGAGCGTTCAGAGTTCGGGAAGCTCTGGCGCTCGTTGTTTTGTATTTCGTTTGGGGGACAATGGAAAAGTTCGATCTCGCGCGGATGCTCGCTATCTGGCGGTGGCTGCTTGATCCGGCCATGCACCCGCAGCCGCGGAGCATCACCAAAGAAGAACTGGTTGCCACTTATTGTCGCAACGTAACCCTCCTGCAAAAATTCCGCAAAACGCTTGAAAAGGCGAATCAAGACATTGCAGCGATGAATATCCGTAGGATCACAGGCCGATGAACATTCAAGACAGTATTGCTCAGAGTTGCCGGAATGCACTCGAAGCATTGACTCAAACAACCACAGAAACGGTCGGGCAGAATATCCAACAAGCTCAAAATTTATTGCAATCGCTAGACATTTTGGAACCTTCTCTTCACGGTGCAGTTTCAACTGCAGTTCCCGCTTCGGAATACGGGGACTATCCGGTAGATATGGGCGCTGCATTTTATGAAACCATGGGTAGTCTCGTGCAGGATGTTGCAGGCGCTGTTTCCAACGCGTTGGATGCAACATTTACGGATTTCGCGAACGACGGGGAAATGCAGGTTTTTCATCCATCGGCGAAAGCGGTGGAGGAACATGCGGGCAGAGCCGAAGGAAAAGTGTACGTGGTGAATGGCGTGCGAATGGATAACGATAAACGGGTAGAAATGGGACAGGACACCGCCGATCTCCTCGGTAGCGACGTTACATTGATTCACAATTCCACGGGCGGCGATGTTTTCGGTTTAATTACAGATACTTACGAATATCTGGCAGAAACATTCTTTGCGGTTCCCAGTCCTGCAACCGAAACGCTATCCAATGAAATCTACACAAATCTCACCAGCGACCCGCCTCAGGACATTCAACTGATTGGTTACAGTCAGGGAAGCACACAAACCGCCGATGCGCTTTCGTTAGCGATTGCGAAAATGAAACAGGATGGAATGAGCGACGAGGAGATTCGCCAGTGTATGACCGACCATGTTGACGTGACGTTGATCGGCACTCCTGTGGATCCGGGGAATCTGCAGCAAATGGATTTAAATGTACCGCCGGGATTCGCAGGTATCGGGCAAAAACGCCTCGACTGGTACTTCACCACTGAAGACCGCGTGATTCATGGAGGCACAATCGGGAATCAAAACGCCAACGAGTCCGCCACCATTACAAGCGAAGGTAGCGATCCCAATTTTGTCATGATCCGTCACGAAAAAGATATCATTGCAACTTCGGTCCGCGATGCCGGCAATTTAATGGACATCAAAACCGTGCTAGAAGCATTCCTTGCGCCGGAGCTTACCTTGTTTGATCCGACTTTTTCGCTATACATCGGATTTCGCGCATTAACGGTTGTTGCTCAAGCCACTGCCGGGGCGTTAGAAACAGATACGCACGATCCCGTAGGCTATCACGATTACGATGACATCTACTACGAATACATGGAAACAAGCATCTATTCTCCGCCCGCGGAGAGCGGTGGAGCGGGACAGGGTTCCACTTCTGTTGCGGAAACGAAAGAAGATGAACTTCGCGCGAAGAAAGAAGGACGGCAGGATTATACATGAACCCAATGGATCCATTCGCAGAAAACATGCAGGCTGACTTGCAAAAACTTCTTCTCGGAAGAAAGAATCTCAAAGAAGCATTTGAACTTTCCGACGACCGCATTTCTGCGCTTACCTCATACGCCGCCGGCGCAGCGGAGCACCAGAATTGGGAAGATGCGCTGTTCTTACTGAGCGGATTGGAGCTCATCGATCCGGATAACGCCGGCGTCCACACCTGCCTTGGAATACTGTTGATGCAACGCAAGCAATGGGAATTAGCCATTGCCGAGTTTCAATATACTCTCTCCTGCGACCCCGGCCAGATCGCTGCCTGGACCAATCTTGGAGAAATTCGCTTTCAGCAAGGAAATATCAAAGAAGCAATTCTTATGTGGAAGAAGGCAATCGAGTTCGATCCACAAGGCAAAGATCGATTTGCTTCCCGCGCGCGATTGTTGCTCGAAACGGTGACGGAAATGATGCGCGACTACAAAAAGGAGGGACAGCACGCGTTCGAAAAATTCAGGAATAACCTTCAAACTTCAAAGAAGTAACTCCCCATCGATCAAGTGATGAGGTGAATATCGAGTATCACGACTTCCGCCTTCAGCGCCCGTTTGACCGGTGTCCAATCAAAATGGTAATGCTTTTGCGCATGTTTAATAGTGCGGATTTTCGGATGACCCACGGGACTCAGGCGGAAAAGGCAGAATAATCGTTCCAAGATGCCCATCCAGGAAGAAACGGCGCGGTGGCTGGATTGGAGGTCTTCCCGCAAGGCATTGATGGAAAGGGGACTTCCCACAAGATCCGGGAGCCTTAGCCATAGAAGCTCGATTTGATCCAGTAAAAGCACCCGCTCCAGATCGCGAATTTCGGGAATCGCCTCCGCGGCGGTAGAGATCCAAACGCGCGCTGCCGGTGACCAGAATCTGGAAATTTCGCCGCGGGGAATCGTAGATTCCCTTTAGATAGTTTCTCCACCTGCGATATTTATAGACTTCATCAAAGACCAGAAGCGGAGCTTTTACAAAGTCTTTTTTCAGGATTGCGGTGCGTCCCTCATGTGTCCCAGTTCAAATATCCTGCGTCTTTTTGGAGCAGGGATCGCGCAATTGTGGTCTTGCCAACCTGGCGCGGACCACTCAAAAACACCATCTTGCGCTGAAGGTCTGACTTCACCTGCGGGGTCAAGTATCGTTTCATGGATGTAATTTTGCTTATAAGCAAAAATACTGCAGTTTTATTGTGCTTGCAAGCAAAAATACGCGCCGTTCATTTTACAATTTGCATGAAAGAAGTATTCACCGCCGAGACGCAGAGAACGCGGAGAATTGAGTTCTCCCATCAGAAGTTCAGTCCACGAGGTGGTTGCGTTAGCGAAATGATTCTGCAGACAGCCATCCTGCTTGACCAAAATTTGGATGTGAATTAGTCCCCCGGAAAAAACTCGGTGCTTACTGGTAGGCCAGGAGATATAAATCAGCGTGACTGCGAGGGCGGGCATAGGCAATCGCCGAAAGGTCGCGGGAAATATCGTAGGCGTTGCCGAAAAATATAAAAGGGAAGTTGAACGGAGGCTTAA
>CAZDDB010000140.1:0-9650 GCA_964504105.1 uncultured Acidobacteriota bacterium | reverse complement strand
GAGAAAGACCCGCCTTCGTTCGCTTTTGTTCCGGCTCGCCACAATCTGGTTTCCAGACTCGAAGAATCACTGCGCAGATCCGCTTTGAAGAAGCTGGTCTTTGACACACCGGTGTTCTCGCTGATGCTGCTCGGCGCAAAGCTCTGGTATTTGCTCTGGCTCTATCTGTTTGGCGGCAACAAATACTGGAATGTGGCCCTTCGTCATCCGGTTTACGGACCGGAGTGGCAACCGATACGGAAAAAACGGTGAAAGTAGCCATCATCGGCGGCGGGGCGGCCGGGCTCTCTGCCGGATACGAATTATCCAAACGCGGTGTTTCCATTGAGTTATTTGAACGCGACAACGCTCTCGGCGGTCTAGCCGGTTCCTTTTTGCTGGATGGCGGATATGTCGAAAAGTTCTACCACTTCATCTGCCTGAACGATTCCACCTACTTGCACACTCTTCAGGAGCTGGGGTTGGCCCATCGTCTGCGCTGGCGTTTGACCGAAATGGGGCAGCTTTACAACGGGACCCTTTATTCGTTTGGCCGGCCGCTTGATCTTCTGCGCTTTCCTCATCTTGCCTGGAAAGACAAATTCCGGTTTGCGCGAAACGTCATGAAAATCAAATCGGCTCCCTGGCAAGACTGGAAGAAGATTGAAAACATTCCGGTGGAACAGTGGCTGCAGGACACGTTCGGAGAAAATGTCTATCGAGCGCTGCACCAACCGATGGTGCGGCTGAAATTCGGCAAGTTTACGGAGAAACTGTCCGCTTCGTGGATGTGGGCGCGCATTCACCGGCTCGGCAAATCACGCACAAGAATCAGACAACGCGAGAAAGTCGGATATGTGGAAGGCGGAAGCCAGATCATCATGGATGCGCTGGGTGAAGAAATCCGGAAACGCAGCGGCATATTGCATCTGAACTCACAGGTTCAACAACTCATCCTGGAAGACAACTCCGTCAAGGGAATCATCGCGGATGGAAAAGAGCGGCGCTATGATGCGGTAGTTTCCACCGTGCCTCTGCCGGCTTTTCTGCGGTTGCTCCCCTCTTCTCTGGACGGGGATTATTGGAAACACCTTCGCAACATCGAATCAATCGGCGTGATGTGCGTGTTCTTGCGGACAACCAAAAGCCTAACAAAATTTTTCTGGACCAATATCAGCGATCCACGGATTGAGCTGGCGGGAATCATTGAGTACACAAATCTAAATCCGTTGCCGCATTTGAAGGGGGACAGCATTATCTATCTTCCGCAATATCTCCCATCCACCACAGACAAATTCAAACGGCAGGATAACGAGATCATCGAAGAATATCTGGGATATCTGAAATTGATTAATCCCGCCTTCACCAACGACCAGGTAAAACAGGCCCTTGTGTTTCGCGAGAAATATGCCCAACCGATTTGTGAAGTGGGTTTTACAAAAGATATTCCGGACTTCCGCACTCCGCTGCACGGTCTTTATCTGACCGACTCATCGCAGCTTCATCCCGATGACCGCACAATCAGCAACAGTCTTGGACTGGGAAAATCGGCAGCTTCCGCGATCCTTTCCGAGTAGGGGCTGTGCATTTGCCATGTGAATCTGTCGGGTCACAGAAGCGTTTGGTTCCGGGGAAGCAATTTGAAAGCATTCAGGTGCACGCAAATGCACAGTCCGACACATAGGCGTATGGATTCATTCGTCTAACGGGCTGAGCATTTTCTGCAAAGAATCGAACGGGACACTGAGGTTACTCAGCGCCAGTAACAACCAGAACAGCACTGCGAAGGAAAATGCTGGTCCCTACAATAGTTTTTTTGCCGGCGTTCCGGTCATGATTTCCGGGACTGTCGCCCGCAATGTGCAACAAATTCCATTCCAAGGTTTTTTGCTTATTTTGTTATGTTTATTTGATACGGCAATTCGGACTCCTCCACCTCATATGTTTTCCAACAGTGTATGAATGTTACCCAATGATGTACCGGGATGGTTCTTAATACACCGTTGACCGGGATAATAGCTCATTGGATTTTTCTCCATTTTGCGTAGCGGCCCTTGCCGACAGGCTCGAGCTTTCCCTCGCGCCGGAGGCGGAGCAGGATGGAGCGGATCAGGTCGCGGCCGACGGTAGGGCAGGCTTTCTGGAGATCGGTGATCGTGAAGTCGGCCAGAAAGCCGTCAATGGCATTCAACACGATTTCGGTTTTCCTGCCGCGGCCCGTGGTCAGCTTTCCAATGCGAGATTCAAACTCCTTGTAGGCGGCAAGCACGGTGGAGAGCCAGTATTCCATCCAGGGGGACGCATCATGGTTCCCTTCGTGCCATCCGTGAGAGGAGCGATAGAGCGTATCGTAATAAGACTGCTTCGATTGTTCGATAATCCTTTCCAGACTAATGTAGCGCCCGACTTCGTATTCGTTCTGATAGAGAAGTAAAACGGAAAGGAGCCGCGCCATTCGGCCGTTACCATCGAGGAAGGGATGAACGCAAAGAAAATCCAATACATACAAAGGAATCAGCATAAGCGGATCGATGGCGTTTTCACGAGCGAGATTCGAGTATCGTTGATGGAGATCGACCATAAATCCCGGAGTGAGATTCGCCGGCACGGTAACAAATCGGACTCTCGATGAGCCATCCGGATAATACTCGAAGATCGCATTGTCGCGCGACTTCCAGACTCCCCCTTCTTTGTCTGTGTACTTCATCATCTCCTTGTGCAGCCGCAACAGCGTCTGAGAACTCAAAGGAATGCTCTTGAAGTTGATGTGGATCTGATTCAGCACATCGCGATAACCGGCAATCTCACTCTCGGCACGGCCTTCCGGAGTTGCCTTTTCTTCGATGAGCTCCTGTATCCGTTTTTGATCTGCGGTAATTCCTTCCAGGCGGTTGGAAGATTCGGTGCTCTGAATGATGGCCACCCGGCGCAAGTTTTCGAGCACTTCGGGCGCTTGCTGACCGTAGAGATCCTGCTTCCCTTTGTATTCTCCGATCCGGCGGATCACGGAAATGACCCCGTGAGGGATCGTTAACCTGTCCAGAAACGATTTTTCAAAAGATTTCACATTCCCGCCTGAATACTTACTGCTATTTTATTCGTAGCCAAGCTCTTTTAGATATGCATTCATTTCCTTTTCCGCTTCGACCCGCTCTCACGGTTAGCTGGGATCACATCGCCGGTTCGCGCAGCATACCTGTCCCTTTGGGTTGCATCAATACAGATTGTATCCAAATTCCCTGGATCTATCCTTCCGGTGGGAGACGCGTAATCATGAACCAGCAAGATCTTCATTGTGTTATAAAATCAAAACTCTTGAACCCAAAAGACCGCAAATCGCGCAAAGCAAAATCCAATAAAGATCTTTGCGTTCTCTGCGGTCTTTGCGGTTAAACGATATTTGATTCTCTCATGGAACAGAACACTTTTGGCAGACGTCACTTACCGGCGGTTGTTTGCATCCTGATCCTGGGCACATTTCTACGTAACAGTCTCGAAGCGCGCGTAGCGGATTTGCTGAACACAACAGGACCCGGTGTCGATGTCTATCTCTCTCCCCAATTGTTTTTTCACGCATCGATCGAATACCGACATACCTGTGCTCCCAACACCAGCTTCTTCTTCCGGAAACGAATTTTGCGGGCAACCGGATCAAGATGGTGATCCTCGTTCCCGAAATCAGGGATCTCTGGTGGTTGCGGGACGATGATGGGAAAAACTATTTTCACTGGTGGAACAGAGTTTATGGAATGCCGACAACGTGGATCAGGAATCAACTGAACTCGATTTACAGCCTTCCTCATGAAGTGCTTGAGCAGTCCGATACAGCACTTCTGCTGGAACTCAAACGCCGCCACCCTCAAGGAAGAGAGTTGCAATTGCGGCCGTTTACCGTTTATCTGTTTCTATGACATTGCATGTTCTGATCGCGGCAGTTGCGATCTCGCTGCTTTTCTACCTGATTCGTTCAAATCCGGTCATCTATGCTGCGGGTTGTGCGGGAGTTCTCGTTTGGTTTGCGTATGGAACAGATTCGGGAAACGATTTCCGGATCGCAGCGTTGGGCCTGGTTCTGTACGGGTTCGGGCTTTCGATCGTTCGCGTGATGCTGGCCCGCAGCGTGAGTTTGCGGATGCTGCGGCGCATTGCGCAAAACGAATCGGCAATTACAATCCAGGATGAGATTGCCGGCAGGCTTCAAGACGCGCACCGCCATCATCTGATCCGGGAGCGCGACAACGCTTGCGAGTTGACTCCCTTTGGCCGGACGATCGCTGTCTGCGTTGCAATCGCACACAGGTACCTGAGGTTGGACAATTGATTGCAACGCTGATCTCAGCGTTTTTGCTTGCCGCAATTGCATCCGAGCTTCCTGTTCGCGGAAGAAAGTTGCAGAGCCGGTTGTTTCTGCTGCTTTGCATTCACGCAGTCGCGCTTCTGTCAGTGCTGTTTTTCTTGAATTCAGCGTACGGCCTTTGTCCTGCCTCGATCCTGATCTTTTGGGCGGGCGCATTTCTTACCTGGTTTGGAGTACGAAGTCATCTCGAAAGCTCGATCCTGCTCAGAATGCTTTCCTTCTTAAGAACCGGACCTCATTCGAAGGATGAGCTGCTCCGAAGATACGCGTCCCATGACAGCACGCTTTCACGTACAAACGAGCTGGTGCATGCAGGGCTTCTCCAGCAGGCTCCGGACGGATTTTCCGTCACATCAAAAGGGCGACTGATTCTGAGACTCGCAGCCTTTTTTGGCGGGCCTTCTGCAGAAAAAAAAACAGTGTGACGATGAAGATCACTGCGCCAATTTCTTGATTAGACACATCCTTTCTGTTCAAGTTCTCTTATCAAATCTGCTCTTTTCAAGAAACTTGAAGCTCTGCAACTTTGCGCACACAAGATGAGCCGGGTAAACTCGGTATGCAGACGAAGCACCGCAGACACAGCCATCAGTGCGATAGCGGAAAGAAGGAAGCCTTTCCTGCGGCGTTTCCACAAATCCCGCAGGGCATCCATTCCTTATTTTCCCCGTTCCCGGATCTTCTTTTGTCCTTTGAGGACATGAATAATTCTGTGGATGATGCTGAATGCAAGAAGCTGAAACCCGAGTAGAACAAACAAACCGCCAGTCACGACATAACTCCAATGAACCTGAATATGGGAGGTCGTCACATATTGCGCGATCGTCCTGACATTCAATGCGAGAGCGGCAATCAAAAAGAGGAATCCGATGTATCCCAGCTTCCGCAGAAACGCTTTGTCCAGCATCTTTTCAATGGCTGTATTCATTTCGTAGTTGTGGGCCAGGTTGGTCATCGACTGCACGATCAGACCAAGCGAAATCATCTGCGCGCCGGAGACAGCAGCCACAACAACGAAAATCAAACGATAGATACTGTCTTCCGGAACATTTCTGTGTTGAATATAGTGAATCAAAGACGGAATCCCGTAGATCAGGGCGGGAATCAAGAGTAGGATTCCGATGGCTCCGAAAAGACGCAGCGGCTTGTAGGTAAAAGAAATTTCAAGGATCGTTTTCAGGAATCCGATTCCATCCTGGACGATCCGCAGCTTCGATCTGCCGATGCGTTCCTGATAAGGGATCGGAACTTCTTCGATCATGATTTCGCGGTCGAGGATCGCGCGCACGCTCATCGCGGGTGTAAAGTGGAGACCATCCGGAAGCGGGTACAGCTTGTGCAAGATGTTTCTTTTGAGAACCCTCATTCCGCTGGCCACATCGGTTACGCGCGAGCTGCTGATGGCATTCACCAGATTGCGATACAGAATATTGCCGGCCTTTCGTGTAGCAGGCATCTCGCTGCCGGGATGCAAACGCGCGCCGATGACGATGTCGGCATTTGTCTCTTGCATTTTCTGAAGGAAGTCAATAAACAGAAGCGGATCGCAGGTGCCGTCGGCATCGAGGAAACTGACCAGATCTCCGGAAGCTGCCTCGAATCCGGCAGTAATTGCAGCTCCGTAACCACGGTTCTTCGGGTAGCTGATGAGTTGGATCAAGCTGCGGTCTGCAAATTCTTTTGCGATTTCAGCCGTCCTGTCTTTGGAGCCATCGCTTACAACGATAACTTCCACGGATTCGACGCCCCCTTCCTGAATGATCCTGGGTGCGGCAGCCAGAGTGCGTTCGATGATACTCCGGATCGCTTCTTCCTCGTTGTAGGCGGGAATGACAATGGACAGCTTTTGCATCGCTTCATTGTCGCATAAGAAGGATTCACCGCAGAGACGCCGAGAACGCAGAGTTGGGAAATACCGTTCATCTGGACGCACCAGATCATTTGAGCTATTCTGAGACACTTGTAAGCTACCGCTGAAGAGTGCGTGCAAATCATGGTTAAATACATGAAATGGGATTCGATCTTCTTCGGGATCAAAGTGGGCAGACTGAAAAGCGCACATAGCAACGGCTTCCGGTTCCTGGAGAAACAATTGCATGAGGCACAGAAGCAGGGTTATCGGTGTCTCTACCTGGAAACTCCCATCAGCGCAATGAGTTGGGTACCGAAACTGAGCACCAGGGGATTTATCCTGGTCGACCTGAAGACGACTTTGCGAAAGACCAGATTACGCGCATACAGGATCTCTCATTCCCTTCAAGATGACAGACAGGAGCGCCACCGGCCATTTCTGGAATCGATAGCCTGCCAGATTTCATCGATGAGCCGCTTTACCGTCGATGAGAACTTTTCAGCCAAATCAAAGGATCTCTATAGAGTTTGGACCGCGAAAAGCTTCTTTCAAGCTTACTGTGATCAACTTTACTATTATCTGAAAGATAACAGACCGGCAGGGTTTGTCACCCTGCGAATCAAGGATGGCGTGCCTTTTATCGACCTGCTTGGTGTCGACCGGCCGTACCGCCGACTCGGGGTCGGGGCCGAACTATTGAAAGCTTCCGAGACATGGGCTGTGCGTCAGGGGTTCAAAGAACTCAGAGTAGTTACCCAGGGTGGGAACCTTCCTGCATTGCAATTTTATCAAGAAAACGGGTTCGTCACGTGTGACGTTACTCTTTTTTTTCACAAGTGGTTGTAATGTATTCAGTACACATGTAGAAAACTATGCAGACTGCAAATTTGTCAGTGGTGATTCCAGTTTACAACAGTGAAGCGATCCTTCCGGGATTACTGGAGCGGTTAACGAAAGTCTTGAGGACACAGTCCGCGGAAAGCGAAATCATCCTTGTAAACGACGGGAGCCTCGATCGCAGCTGGCAAGTAATCTGCACGCTCGCATCGGAATACAGGGAAGTGCAGGGGATCAATCTGATGCGAAACTACGGGCAGCACAACGCGCTGCTTTGCGGGATCCGTTCAGCAAAAAATCCGGTGCTCGTCACCATGGATGACGATCTCCAGCATCCGCCGGAAGAAATCCCAAAACTGGTGGCAAAACTGGAAGAGGGCTTTGACGTTGTCTATGGACCACCTGCGCACGAACAACATGGCATCTTGCGAGATCTCGCTTCGCGTCTGACCAAGCTGGCTCTGCAAAACGCAATGGGTGCGCAAACTGCGCGCAACGTATGCGCATTTCGCATTTTCCGGACCCAGCTGCGCGAGGCATTTGCCGGATACAGGAATCCGTTTGTATCCATCGATGTTCTGCTTACCTGGAGCACCACAAGGTTTGCAGCCATTCACGTGGAACACCAGCAGCGAAGCGTCGGGACATCGCATTACACGGTTCGCAAACTCGCCACACATGCTCTGAACATGATGACCGGATTCAGTGTTTGGCCTTTGCAACTGGCCAGTATCACCGGCTTCGGGTTTACATTGTTTGGAATCGGAATTCTTGTTTACGTAATTGGACGCTACCTGATTCAAGGAGGAAGCGTTCCCGGTTTTCCGTTTGTTGCATCGATCATTGCCTTGTTTTCCGGCGCTCAATTATTCGCTCTTGGAATCATCGGAGAATACCTGGCCCGGATACATTTTCGTTCCATGGATCGTCCGTCTTATGTCATGCGGGAAACCACTTCAAAAGATGAGAACCGATGACTCTTCGGATCCCCTTCAACCGTCCCTGTTTTGAAGGGAAAGAGCGGGAATACATCGCTCAGGCGATTGCCAATGGTCACATTTCGGGAGACGGCGAGTTTACGCTCAAATGCCACGCGCTGCTCGAACAGCGGCTCGGCGTCCCCAAAGTTCTGCTGACCACCTCATGCACTCACGCTCTCGAAATGAGCGCGCTGCTTCTCGACATCCGGCCGGGCGATGAAGTGGTGGTGCCTTCGTTCACCTTCGTGTCCACGATCAATGCATTTGTCCTGCGGGGCGCAAAGCCTGTGTTCATAGATATTCGCGGGGACACACTGAACCTGGATGAAACACAACTGCAACAAAAGATCGGACCACGTACCAGAGCTGTGGTAGTGGTCCATTATGCCGGCGTTGGATGCGAGATGGATGCAATCTTGAAAATCGCGCGGCAACAAAACATTGTGGTCATCGAAGACAACGCGCATGGCCTGTTTGGAAAATACAAAGAGAGATATCTGGGAACTTTTGGATCCATGGCTACTCAAAGTTTTCACGAGACCAAGAATTTCACATGCGGCGAAGGTGGCGCGCTGCTGATCAACGATCCTGCGCTGATCGAACGGGCGGAGATCCTTCGCGAAAAAGGAACGGACCGCAGCCGCTTCTTCCGCGGCCAAACGGACAAATACACATGGATCGATGTGGGGTCCAGCTACCTTCCCTCGGACTTGCTGGCGGCATTCCTCTATGCCCAGTTGGAAGCGCGTGAGCAGATCCAGACAAAGAGAAAACGAATCTGGGAATACTACCGCGAACATCTTCACGATTGGGCCGCTGCGCACAACACGCTTCTCCCTATTGTCCCGCCGTATTGTGAACAGCCCTATCATATGTTCTACATGGTCCTCCCTTCGCTTCAGCTGCGGCAGACGCTCATCGCTCATTTGAAAGCACGCGGAATTCTGAGCGTGTTCCATTACCTTCCGTTACATCTTTCACCGATGGGACAAAAATTCGGCGGAAAACCGGGAGACTGTCCGGTGACAGAAGACATCAGTGACCGTTTGCTCCGTCTCCCCTTCTACAATTCGCTTGGTGAAGATCACCTGGCGCGTGTGGTGGATGCGATTCAGCAATTTGCCGAATGAAACAACGGGTGTCCACATTTCTGGATATGTAACCAAATGGTTACGCATCCGCTTTCTACCGCTGCGCTTCGATATAAGCCATCGGGATTGTCAGTAAAAGCCCGCCTTCTCTCGAAGCCACTTCGTTGAGATTTGATTCCAGCAGAGAGAAAACCTGATCCTGTTTGTCCGCGTCCACAACTCCTTTCCAGCCGTCCAAAAAGCCCAGTTGAATGAAATAGTGGCGGAAAAGCGAGCTGCCGTTCACAAATCGCATGGAGGATGTCTCTTCGTGAACTCTTCGCAACGTGAACCCGGTCCGGTTTAGCAGATCAGTAATTCTCGGAATCGTTGCTCTATGTTCGATGTTCTTGTTCAACGCAGGCAGCGCTTCCGTCTTTCCGAGTTGTTGCAAGATCGATTCGAACACTTTGTAGAATTCCTTCATGTGTCCTCGAAGATTGGTGGTGAGGGCAAGCAAGCCGGAAGGCTTCAATACGCGATGACATTCGCGCACCGTCATTTCCGGATCTGCG
>CAZDDB010000139.1:7799-9746 GCA_964504105.1 uncultured Acidobacteriota bacterium | reverse complement strand
GTCCGCATTCCACCCAGAATCACTACATCTTTCATGATCAAAACTCCAACAAATTCGATCCTCTATAATAGCGATTTTCTTCCGCCCGCGAAACAGGTAGGGATTCACGGAACTTTGCGGTCTTTGCGGTTCAATCCTTTTTACTTGGTACGGAAGAGGATATCGACCACATTGCGGATATATTGTTCGTCCGTAAGCCCATCGGTGGCTTCCTGCGGAAAAAGAACAATTTGCTGCATGTGACTGGAGATTTTTTCAAATAGCTCAAGGCGCGCGATGGGATCCAACTCCTCTCTGCGCAAGATCGATTGCAGCACAACACCCGCTTCCTCCAACGAGACTCGCTGGCGCAGGCGAGCCGCCAGGTGAGGATAATCGCGGAATGAGTTGTATTTTCCCGATAATATCTGGGTTACGTCCGGTTCGGGTACTTCTTGAGTGCGAACTACAACTGTGTTCGCCGCAAGGTCTCCCAATCTCTGGGCATGCTTGCTCAGCAAACAAAATGTTCCACCCACAACATACATCGCTGGAAGCATATCCACAAAGCGAAGCAGATTTCGAACCACCACCTGGCTGAATTGCAGGTGAAGCCCCTGTGAGTCCATCACCCGCAACCGCAGCAAACGCTTGCCGAGTGTTTGGCCGCGCCAGTACCATTCGGTCACAACCGGATATCCGATCGAAATCGCGAAATATGAAAGAATAGAAGCCGCACTCGCCAGATCCCAGCTCAATAACCGCAGCAACCCCGCGAAAGCGCCTACCGCGACGGAAAGTACTGTGACAACAACGGCATCCAGCACCCAGGCAAGAAATCTGGTTACGGGGCCCGCCAGACGCAAAGGGAACGAAATTCCTTCGGGTGTTTGAATAAAAAGGATACTGGCTCTTTGCCGGTTCATGGGCTTTGTTCTCCCGTTTCTTTTTTCAAACCGGACCTGCCAAGAAACAGACACAACAAGATCAGCTCGAGTATGCCGAAGGAAATCTTGATGGAATAGGGAAGGACAGGTTCATGATACTGCGACAGGAATGCCTCGATAAATCCTGCCCAAACAAGGAGAATAGCCACTCCGGAAATGAGAGTTACCAGATCCCCTGAAATCATGCGCAATCTGGTCCTCATGGAAGCGCGTTGTTTCCAACCAATCAGAGCGCCGGCCAGAACAAATCCTGCCTGTCCCGCAATCAGGATTGCCGGGATCTCGATCACTCCATGCGGAAGCAACCAACCAAACAAAAACTTTGTCTCGCCCGCCAGCATATAATCCAGTCCAACGGCTCCCAGAATCACACCGTTATAAAAAAGCAAAAGGATTGTGCCGATTCCCCAGGTCATCCCCATGGCAAGTGTCAACATCGCAACACGCGTATTGTGTGTCATCAAGAATGACGAGAATGTAGTTTTCTGTCCCGCGAGCCGGTCATCCTTTGCCTTTTCTTCTTGCGCAACGCGCTCGGAGGGACTCCCCTGTAGATGTGAAAAAGGCAGAAGAATCTCCTTGGCTTCCGAATCCATGCTGATCAGGGTTCCGCCAAACGCGCATCCTGCCAGTGTCACCGCTATGGACAGCCAGAATGCTCGGATGTTCTTGCGGAAAATCTGCGGAAAAATAATGAAGAACCAGTGCAAGGGCTGAAACCGGTGCGGTTTCTCGCGTGTCTCATGGATCTCGCCATAGGCGCGCGCAACGAGCGATTCGAGATAAGCACGAATTTCCCGTTCCGTTCCAAAAGTTGTGATCCTTCCAAGATCGGCGGAAGCGCGCTCATAAAGATAATGAAACCGCTTCACTTGCGGCAGATCCATCTTAAAATCCGGATCCGCTTCAAGCCGGCTCAACTGCCGTTCAAGCTCTTCCCAGTAATGTCTTTCCGCATGAACAAAACGCGGCACATCAATAATCATGACTTTTATTAACCACGAAGGTCACGAAGAGCACG
>CAZDDB010000139.1:0-7699 GCA_964504105.1 uncultured Acidobacteriota bacterium | reverse complement strand
GTCTTCCAGATCCGGCGGCAGAGTACTGTTTACTCTAAGTTCCATTCTTCGTTTTTCTCCTTCGTGCTCTTCGTGGTCTTCGTGGTTTTTATTCATAGCAATTGTCGTTGTTTGACGTTGAGATATTGAGTGACCAGCTGCGCGCTCATCTTTGCATCCTGGAGTTGTGAAAGCGTGATGCCATGGAGATGAAGCGTTTTTTGCAGGTCGAACAGGTTTTGCCAGAGCAGATGACCGCCAAGATTCTTATAAAGTGAATCCCGGGAGCCGGCATTCTGTTCGCTAAAGAGAGGTTGCGCGCCTTCGGGGCGCCTCATGTTTACCAGGACCAGATGCTGGCGCGCGATCACTTCTGCGCTGCGTGCAAAGCTTTCTGCAAGAATCGGATCATTCAAATCGGTCAATACTACCAGCAACGCGCGTCTTCGCAACCGCAACCTAAGGAAAGAGCAAAGTTCATGATAATCGGGTGTGACCGCGGATGGTTGCAGCGTATAGAGCGTGTCTTTGCACGCATGGTAATGCGCCTTACCGTTGCCCGCGCGCAGGAAGCGGTCCACTTTGTCGCTGAACGTAACCACACCGAACAGGTCCCCCTGCTGTTGCGAGATCAGACCGAGAATGAGCGCAGAGCGAAGGAAATATTCCAGCACGGTTTCCGAACCGGCTTCTTTTGCGGATAACCGGGAAGAATCGATGACCACATAAATTTCCTGGGTCCGTTCAATTTGAAAGACCTTTGTGACAGGACGTCCACGTCTTGCAGTGGCCTTCCAGTGAATTTGATCAAAGCTATCTCCAGGAACATATTCGCGAAGCTTCTCAAATTCGTGCCCACGACCAACCATTCGTCTTGTATGGATCCCGAAATCTCCTTTATTCAGGAATAGTGCAGCCAACATCTTTCTATCTTCCAGAAGATTGGGATACACGCGGATTTCCAGACTGGCGGGGAATCTTGCTCTCACATTCCAGAAGCCAAAAAACGATGGGACTTCAAGATACGATTCGGAAATGATGAAACGGCCTCTTTTCGCAGAAGTGCAGTGCCATTCCATTCGGCTGAGCGCGGTTCCGGATGGAAGCTCCAGTGCCGGATCATCCGCGTTGGATGAAATCTCCAATGGGAACGGCAGCCCGAGACGAACCTGGCGTTTCTTCATCGCCTCGTTTTGAACTTGAACCGGAAAAACGCCTTCCTTATCCTTGGATAGTCTGACAATGTCCGGAAGAATCACACGCATGCCTCTGACAGATCTGCCCGCCAGAAGGGCGTCAACTGCAGCCAGCAATGCAAAGGCGGAGAGGAGCACAAGACCGGTCCCGGGAGCTACCACCAGGAATGGCAGAAGCAAAGCCGTAGCAAACAAAAGGCGGTTTCGGGGTACGATCATCTTGGAACCGCGATTTGCTGTAGAGTGTTCTGGATTGTTTCGGCCACAGAAAGCCCTTCCAGCTCAAATTCCGGACGCAGGATCAGCCGGTGCTCCAGCACTGGAATGGCCATCGCGCGGATGTCATCCGGCGTAACAAAGTTCCGTCCGGATAAAGCAGCGTGTGCGCGGCTGGAAAGGAGGATCGCCTGGGTTGCGCGGGGCCCGGCTCCGACAAGGACCGAGTTGTGTTTGCGTGTGGAACGCACGATCTCCACCGCATAACGGACCAGTTCCTCGCGGATCAAGACGCCCTGCAGCGCGTGGCGAAACACGGGCAACTCCGCTTCCCGGATCACGTGCCGGACCTGACCGGAAGCCAGTACGGCTTCAGGCGAATTGTCTCCCAGCGTTCTCGTTGCGAGCAACATTTCCTCGTCCTGATCCGGATACGTCATGGAGATTTTCAGCATGAAACGATCTTTTTGCGCTTCCGGAAGCGGATATGTCCCTTCGTACTCGATCGGGTTTTGGGTTGCAAACACGGTGAAGCTGGAAGAAAGCGGATAGCTTTCGCGATCGATCGTGACCTGACGTTCCTGCATGGCTTGCAGGAGCGCCGATTGTGTCTTTGCAGGAGCGCGGTTGATCTCATCGGCCAGCAAGAAGGTTGTAAATACGGGACCTTGAACGAGCGTAAATTCGTTCTTTTGCAGATTGAACACATTGGTGCCGAGAATGTCGGCGGGCATGAGATCCGGCGTAAACTGGATCCTCTGACTGGGACAACCCAGCACCTGACCCAGAGTGCGCACCAGCAGCGTCTTTGCCACACCCGGAACTCCTTCCACAAGCGCATGATGTCCGGTAAAAATCGTAATCAACGCCCGATCGATTACGTCCTTCTGACCAATGATGACTTTCCCGATTTCTTCCCGGGCCGCATTCAACACATCTTTCAGTTGATCTGTGCTTTCCATTTCATCCTCTTTCCTTTAAGATCCGGCTGATCGCGTTGTAAGTTTCCAGCGGGTTCCGTTGCCGCGCAGGCAGACTTCGCTGCGAATCGATCATCGAATTGATTCGTTCTAATTTATTCTTCGTAACCGTCTGATTCCCGGCTGACTTTTTCCATTGCTCATAGCAGATAAACAGAATCTGACTTGCGGGGACATTGCGGCGCAGCAGGTTCATGAGACCGGAGGCAGAATCCTTGCCCCGCGCGGCCACACCCGCTGCGTCGGAACGGTCCTCGTAAGGAGGCACGAGAGGTAGGGCACTTTGCCACACAAACAGACCTGCCAGAACGAACAGACCCAATACAAGCCAGTGCAGCCGGTACTTCCGGATCAATGTCGCTACTCCCGGATTCGTGAAGACCCCGTGGTGATACTCATCAAAGACAATTTCCCGTTTCACGCCCGGCAGCCATGCAAGGAGCTCCGGATGCCGTTCTTTCACCATGGCTTCGTTGGAAAGGAAATAGTTGAGCGTTGAAAGAACAATACTCCCCTTTCCCAGTCTTCTTTCCATGATCACAGGATGTCCGTCTCTTTCATAAACTGCTTCCCAAGCTTTCTGTGGGTTCATAAAACAGGCAGCACTTTCGCAGGATACAGCGGGGGGAAACCCGGGCCTGTCCGAAACAAGGTCCGCCCGGGAATCGGGAGGCAGTGAGATATTTTGAAATCCAAAATCCCAATGTTCGGGGAGGGAAACCCATTGGGGCAGTTCCCCTTCTTTGAGATCCTCCTGGAGCTGTTCTTTTTTCTTCCAGATCTCTTGTGCAGACTGGTCATCTTTTTGGGAAGGCAGGAACGTGATCACCAGCCGCCCGCCGTTTCGAATAAAGTAGTCAAGATCGTTTGAGAGATCTTCGGGAAGTCCATAAACCTCCCAGGCCTCGACTCCAAGATACAGAATGGCGGCGCCGGTGTCGTCTTTCCGTTTTGCAAACGGCTCAAAATTGCGCCGGACCTTCAGACCGCAACATTGCTCCAAAGATTCGTACAGCGCCTTTGTCCCCAGTGGATCAGAACGGAAAGAAGAATAGTACGGATAGACATCGCCGGACTCGAAACGAAGCAACAAAAGATGAACGATTCCAAAAAGAAACAGAATCGCAAGAAGCGAACCTGCAATGATTTTCATATCTCTTCACGCATGAGGTTCTGGTTAGAAGTAAACCGGTCAAGCACGGCCTGATTCGCTTCATGTTTTCCGTACCATACGCGCTCAAACAGAATGACATTTTCTCCGAACGCGTCCAGCAAGCCGCCGTACTGATGGGCCCTGCGGCGCAGTTCCATCTGGTAATCGCGATTGGATTTGAATTTTGCGATGGTAATCATTTCCTTCCGCGCGAGATTCGCAAGCGTCGCCATATACATGGCGCGAACGGCAAGACGCAGTTCCCCTCTTGCGAGCAGATCGCGGGCCATCGCATGCCACCCCTCTTCGGGGTACTGATCAGCCACGGTGCTGTCGTCATCAAGGTCGGGCACGGAGGCAACCGTCTCCGCCTGGACCATCTCACTACGGGAACGGCGATGCTTCCAGATTTTCCAGACCATCAGACCAATAATCAAGACAATCAATCCGGAAAGAATCCACAGAAGCGCGGTCTGGTCTCCGAAAATAGATTTGTCTCCTTCTGCAGGATCACGCTTCGACCGGAAAATACGCTCTTGAATCCAATCAAGAACTTTGCGTAGCCAATCGCGGACGGGATTCATCCATTTCTTGATAGTGCCAAGCATTCCATCCACGAATTTTTCAAGAAGACCTTTCGGAGCATTGTCATGAACCCGTTCGCGCGGAAGTCTCCACTGATACTGGCGTTCCTGGATCACCTTTTCAATCGTTTGATCCAGTTGTTTTACGTTCACCGAGGTCTGCTGCGGTTCTGCAAATGCAATCGCTCCAAAGAGGGAAAGGAGCACAGCCAGGCCACAGAATGGTAGCGCGGGCATCCTGCCCGCCCCGCGCTGTGTCCTTTGTGGCAAAATCTTCTCTGTGGCTTCTCGCGATGCGATTTTCATGAGTCTAAGGATAACGCAAGTTGATCCAACTCCGTTGCCAGATCCGCTCCGGTATGGACTGACTCGCCATGGAAGCATCGCAAAACATAGATTGTCTTGATCAATGGGTTCACCAGCAAGTAACTCACTCCCCAGACCACACTGAGAAAGGTGGTATTGAGCGCCTGAATCGGACTCATGGTAAACGCGGACTCGATGCCAAACAATGTTCGAATCAACTGTGGAATAAAGAAGATTACAATACCCACATTCAAAAACACGACCATCGAAAATAACCATAGAATCAGGATTACCCGGTGATTCTGTCCCGGCCAAAGCGATGCCAGTTTCCAGGACTTGCGCAACACCGCGCGGATATCTGCGGTTTCACCGTTTCCGATCAGCGAAATGTTGTGATACAGCGCGTAAGTCCAGCCAAAAGGAAGGAACACCAGAAACGCCAATGGGAGCAAAAACAGTGAGTAGGACTGCAGAACCGTTTGAACCAGTGCCATTCTGAAAACACTTGCAGTCGTGAAGTGCGAAGTCACGCCGGGAAGCAGACGTTTGTAGATCCGGGAGGCGAACACAGATTGCCAGCACTTCATCCAGACATAAAGCAGGGACAGTCCAAACGCCGCTTCCGCAAGGTGGCGGTAAGCAAACGCGCTCCGGCTCATATCCGCCCAGAAATAAAGCAGCGAAAGCACAAACGGGAGGCTGCCGGCATAATAGGCGATCCATGCGCTCGCTGGAGCATTGCGCAATTCAACAATCGCTTCTTCAATCAGATCGAGTGCGCCGTTGGGTCCCGGCATCGCTAACTCTCCCCAACCTTTTCCCAGAACGTCCCTTCATGAAAGGTAGTAGGAATAAGAAGGAGTACTTCTCCCATGTAGTAAAAGAAGAGCCACAGCAACAGAACGCTGCATAGAAGTTGGATTGTTCGGAAGAGCAAGCGGAGCGGACGTTTCTTCGTATCTTCAGGCGCCTGCAGTTTTCGCAGGCAGGAAGCACAGAGAACGCGGTCCTCGTGTTCTGCAATGCATTCCCGGCAGAAGTATCGCTTACACTCGGGGCACCTCGCGACTGCTTCCCGCTGCTCGTGGTTCAGACAGCGCTGCTGCGATAGATCAAAGCGGCTCATTCATGTATCGCTTGAAACATCGGCGGTGAGGACGGCTCGACCAGCGCCTGCAGCTGCTCCATGCTCAGAACGCCCTGTGCCGACTCCACCGACGGGTTGAGCCGGGCCAGCGCTTTCTTTGCGGCGCCCACACGATGGATTGGCGCCAGCATTTCTGTTTGCACCGCGGTTCGCAAATGACAAACACAAGTCGGACCCTTGATCCAGTTGATCAGCCAGAATAGCGAGAAAAAGACACCGAAACTCCCGAAGACCAGTGCGCTTGTATCATACCGGGGGATCGAGCCGGCAAGCGCGGCCAATCCAAAGAGCACCGTAAGCCCTCCAAAGATAATGTTGAGGATCCTTCCTGTTTCCGTTTGTCGGACCTGGATCGCCTGGATATCCGAGTAGTAAAACCGGCGGTACTCTTCCGAGTAGCCCCGGTTCAGGATCAGAAGAAGATGGTCAGTGCCAAGCCACAAACTGCTGCGAGCGAAACCAAAGCTCAGCCATCGTCTGCCGGGCAACCTCTGGTATTCCTTTTTAACCGCCATACGTCAAATCCTTCGAAGAACAAAATAAAATACTGCGGCCCATCCAATCAACTGAAGAGTGGCGATCGCAATCGCCAGAATGAACCGGAACTTTGACCGCCGAATGATGCTGGAGGGCGCATTCCAATAGCGAATTGCCACAAACAGCGCGATCGGTGCTGTCAGAATGGAAAAGTAAAAAATGATCATCGGCACCACTGCAAGCGAGACTGCAATGTCATCATAGAGCACGCGTCGGTTTTCCAGATGCTTGAGTTTCCCCTTCTGTTTTCCCGCTTCAATACAGGGTGGACACAGGTGCTGTCCGTTTAGATCGACATCACACAAAGCGCACAAGAATCGTCCGCAGTTGCCACATGCGATCTCCGCCTTCTTCTGCGTATGATAAAAGCAACCGGCATCCGTATCCACAAGCAGCGTTTCGCCAGGTTTTCCTGATGCGACTCCACGAAGCAGCGCAGGAAATGCTACAGCCAGCGTCTTTGCCTGGCAGCCGGAACAGGGCGCCATCTCATCCATGCTGAAAACCTCCAGGGGCAGCGGCGTGTTGCATCTGGAACAAAGGAGGGCGATCGGTTCAACGGACATTTCACTTCCGGATCACACGGGTATCGCAGATGCGATCATGCAATGCTCTCTTCTCTTCATCAAAAGCGGCCATGATGTAACCGATGTTACAGGTGAAAGAGCTTAACAGCTCTGCAAAAAAACGGCCAAATGCCCTCTTGTAGGTCATCGGAGTCCCGTCCGAAGCAATTACCTTCAACCCCGTAATCATTTTCCCGGGCGTGGCGCTGTATTTTCCCAGGAACCATACGCTGTAGGCGATCTGGATGGACCACATCACAGGATAAAACAGCAGAAACACGGGGCTATCCGGATTGAATGCCTCTTCCTTCAGGGTCATTCCCATGAACACGAAAACGCCCACCAAAATTGCCCCTACAGCCAGCAGGATGAAGAATCCATCGATGAACTTTGCCCAAAACCGGATCCAGAATCCGGCAAAAACAAAACTCATTGCAAGAGGAGCACCTTCTTTCACCTTTTGAAAGAAAAGAGGTTTGCAAGAAGCGCAAATCCAAACATTCTTATAACGAATCACTTCATCCTGCGGAAATTCCCGCCGGCACTCAGAACAGGAAACCAGGCCGGATGAAAAACGCGCCAACTCACTGTAGCGTTGCCAGTCTTTCATGCCATCCCGCCAGACCGGTGTGTCTGACGTGATTCGGCCCTGCTGAACCATTTCGCCAAACTCTTGTTCGGAAACCGGACCCAGTTGCCGCCCATGATCCATATAAAACCAATCCATGATTTCCTCCGAGGTTATTTTCAATTAAACCATATTCGTATGCATTTGTTGCAGCGGCGCGCAGGAATGCCGGAATCAACTTTCAAAGAAGCAATTCGTAAAGGCCGCCATGTTTGCAGAAACAAACAAACTGCGGGCACCTTCCACGCGCGCGAAGCGCCACCGCTAAATTTGCAGGGACATGCTGCGTGCTTGGTGGATCAAAACGGGCGGACCTGAACGGCAGGCACCAGTACTACCGATGTGAACCGAGTCGAAGCCCGCCGGTTTCCGCAAGGACTTGCGGAAATGGCGCCGGCAAAGCGACA
>CAZDDB010000138.1:6878-9782 GCA_964504105.1 uncultured Acidobacteriota bacterium | reverse complement strand
GGACTTTATGATGTCTCGCCTGATTCACGTCCACTCATGGGTGAAACAAAAGAAGTCTCCGGCCTGTATGTTGCCGCCGGATTTACCGGCATGGGTTTTAAGATTTCGCCTGCCGTTGGGCTCGTGTTTTCGGAATTGATTCTGGATGGGAAAAGCGCTATGGTCGATATTCACCCGTTTCGACCGGGCCGCTTTGCGGACGGAGAACCGATTCAAGCCCTGTTCGAATACCACGACGATTAGCCTGCGGTTAAACACGGCAAGTTCATGAGTGTAGGCCGCGCCGGCATCCCGGACGGCATGCGTCGGGACACCGGTGCAGGCGGGCATAGAGCAAGCGGAATAGTAGTTACTGTGTCTTAAAAGCGCCTTCCGAGATTGTCTGATTTCCGTTTTTGTCTATTGCCAAAACCTCGAAGATGTATTTTGTGCCCGGTTCCAGAAACTCCGGCGAAACCGTTAAGCTCGTGGCGCTACCCGGAACAAATACATCAAAATGGCGCTCGGGTTCTCCTCCTTCGACGATCACCTCGTATTGATCAATCTCGATTCCGGCCGGAGTTACAACCGGATCCCAACGGATCACCGTATTTTGAGGATCCACCACATCCTTTTTCTTCGGGCCGATAATCGAGGGACCATCCGGAAACAGGTGACTGAACGGGACCTTGCCCACTAATGTGTCGCCCGCTGTGTTTCTGCCGATGAATGTGTATTCTCCTTCCGGAAATAACGCGAGAAACTCCGGGATCGAGAGATCATTGATGGAAGGCTCGTGGCTCTCGAAAAAGAGCTCAGTCATTCCAAGCCTTCTCACATTTCCCCGGCCGTCTACCTCGAAAATGAGTCTTCCATTCGGGTCAATGATATTGATGGTCTTCCAGGGATCTGCATCCAGGAACATTTGAACCCCTATATCCTCGGCTGTAGCGTTAAATTCGATAATCAGTTTCGAAGCCTTAAAGGGTACCGTAGCGTCCGTCCCGGAATCACCGGCCGAAAGTTCGGTACCAAAAGCAAAGACTGCAACCGAAATGATTGTTGTGATCAGCAATAGGCTGCTGTACCGTCCTGTTATTCTCATCTTGTTCCTCCTGTGTGTCTATTCAGTTAGAGTATGAGACCGGATCATTGCCTGCAAATTTCACAATCATTACATTTTTGAAAGGTTGAATGGTGGAATGGTGGAATGGTGGAATGGCATTGGCTCGACGGTCCAAAGATGCTTGATATACTTTGCTGGACGCCTGGGCGTGAGCCACCCCCCCCGCATATTGTTTGTGAACCGATTGATTGCCTCTCTCAGCGACACATCGGTTGCTTTTGACCATGTGGTCACTTATAATAAAATAGAACCACATGGAGAGAAGAACTATGAAAGCACGGTCTGTAGGCCTGCGAGAGCTCAAAACTCATTTAAGCAAGTACATATCGGAAGTCAAGGAAGGGAATACACTCTTGATCAGCGTGCGGGGCAAGGTAGTAGGACGAATCACACCGGTCCAAGCCGTTTCAACAGCGGATCCGCTGATTGAGGCGGGGCTCGCCTTGTGGAGCGGAAAGAAATTCTTGCCAAAGGTCAAGCCGCTGAAAACCAAAGGAGATCAGACAGTAACGGATCTTCTTTTGGAAGAGCGGCGATGATTGTTTATCTTGATTCCAGCGCACTAACAAAAATTTATCTGTCCGAAACCGGAACAGACGAAATTCTCAAGCTCGTCCGGAAAGCCGATCGATTGGGAACCGCCCTGATAACGCGGGCTGAGATTGCTGCCGCCCTTTCAAAGGGCGTGAGAAAAGGTCTCCTTTCAGAAGCAGAAGGAAAGGACCGGCAGCGCGAATTCAAGAAGGATTGGCCGAATCTGCTTCGTCTAAGAGTTACGGAAATCTTGATGAGCCGCGCTGAAATCGCAGCTTGGGAACATGGCTTGCGTGGATACGACTCGGTGCATTTGGCTTCCGCTCTGCTTTGGAACGACTCGACTGAAGAAACAGTTGTCGTTTCTACTTTCGATGATGATCTGTGGGCGGCTTCTAACAAAGAAGGTTTGGGAACTTTTCCCGAAGTGAAACCATCAGATTTCATAAAGCAATCCGAAAAGGGAACGGGCAGATGATTCAACTCCTCAACTCTGCGGCTCGACCTCCCAAAGACACTCTGATATACTTTGCGTAGCATGGGGGCGGGAAGCCGCCGGATATCCGGAGTTTTCATGATTGTTGATGTGCGCGATATGCGCGATGATTCGTTTCGAATTATTTTTCCCCAATATTCCCGCTGGTTGGAAATCGGCGCGAACGAGATGTACTCGTTGCCCTGTTATGGCCTGGATGAATTCAAAAAGATGATGGGGAATAAGATACGTTCGCTTCCGGAAGACGAGTTTAAGAAATATTTGCAGAACCTCGGCAGCGAGGAGCTGATGGCGTTGCGTGATGCCATGGCACGGAACATAGCGCCCGGGAACCTGCGAATTTACCCCGAAGGAAAATAGCCAGGCAGGGTCTTGCATTCCAATTCGTTTCGCATATCATGTAGAAGATTGTTCGAGTTCTGTTTTGTGTTAGTGAACCCTTCAACTTTAAGTCCTGAAAAGACCTTCTCTGTTCGCTTCCGCTTTTTCGAAATCTGCCTCTCCGGTTTTTGTGAAATGGCCGGTTCGTTCGCGGCAGTCTGTGCAAGGCCCTTTCAGAAATAGACAGTGGAGAAACCATGCAAAAGAAACTGTTTGTAGGCGGATTGCCCTACAGTGTCCAGCAAGATGAAGTGCAGACCCTTTTCGCGCAATATGGCGAAGTAGTTTCAGCGACAATTGTGCGTGATAAATTTACAAATCAGTCACGCGGTTTTGGATTTGTGGAAATGGCGACAGAGGAACAGGCGGCTGAAGCGATCAAATCTCT
>CAZDDB010000138.1:0-6868 GCA_964504105.1 uncultured Acidobacteriota bacterium | reverse complement strand
CTGAACGGGACACAGCTTGGCGGCCGGAGTATTTTGGTCAATGAATCGCGTCCGCAGGAAAAGCGGAGTTTTGGTGACCGTGGTGGAGATCGCGATCGCCGTCCCAGACCGGATCGCAGAGGCCCGCGCTAAAAAGAGGTGCTTAGTTCTTCGTTGCTGTTGCTTTTTCCAGTTCTGAGGGAAGGGCGAAGTGTACATTTTCAGGGACAGTTTCCAGCGTGTGCACTTCTGTAAATCCCTGGTCGCGCAGATAGTCGATCACCTGTAACACCAGCGTTTCGGGAGAGGATGCGCCTGCAGTGATTCCGATACTTTCCGCTGCGTGCAGCCATGCAGGATCAATGGAAGTTAGATCGCTGATCAAATGAGCCGGCGTTCCCTTTTTTTGTGCCACTTCCACGAGTCTGTTTGAGTTGGAGCTGTTGGAAGATCCGATGACCAGCACGACATCCGAAATGGCTGCCATCTGCTGCACGGCCAGTTGGCGGTTTTGCGTTGCATAACAAATGTCATCGACATTCGGGCCTTCAATGCCGGGGAAACGTTCGCGCAGCCGTTCAATGATTTCCCGTGTGTCATCCAGACTCAGCGTGGTTTGAGTCAGGTAGGCGACTTTTCTTCCTTCCGGTATTTCCAGCCGGTCCGCTTCCTCCACTGTTCCGATCACCACAATATTTTCGGGCGCTTCCCCCATCGTGCCGGTCACCTCTTCATGCTCACGGTGTCCGATTAAGACGATGATGTACCCCGCTTTCTTGTAGCGAATCGCTTCGAGATGAACTTTGGTTACCAGGGGACACGTTGCGTCAATCGCAAGCAATCCCCGCGAGAACGCCCGTTGCCGCACTTCCGGCGAGATTCCATGCGCGCTGAAAATAACACGGCTTCCCGAAGGGACATCATCGAGATTGCCGATAAACTGCGCTCCTTTGCCGCGCAATTCTTCCACCACATACTGGTTGTGAACGATCTCGTTCAGGACATAAACAGGCGCACCATACGCCTCGAGCGCGAGGTTCACAACGTCAATGGCCCGCACGACGCCCGCACAGAATCCGCGCGGGCTTGCCAGAATGATCTTTTTTCCCATGATTGAATCCAATATTATATGTTCCCCAGTACAGCCGTTCCACTGTAAGCTTGTGCAGCATGGATCCCTTTCTTCTCATCAATGAAGGAGAGACCGATCATTCCCGCCAGGAAAAATGAGCCTGTGACCAGGATCGCCAGCCGTTGCGAGCCGGTTCCGCTGGATAGAATTCCGAACACGAGTGGTCCGACGGCGGTGGAAAGCTTCCAAAACAACCCCCAGAACCCGAAAAACTCGGCTGCCTTTTCTACAGGCGAAAACAAGCCTACCAGCGCACGCGCAGCCGATTGACTGGATCCAAGTCCCAATCCTGCCAGATTGCCAACAACGAAAAACGCATTGCGTCCGGTTGCAAGATACGCGCCTGCGATCACCAGCAACCAGAGACTCAGAGTGATGTAGATTGTGTTTTTTGCGCCAATCCGGTCCTGGATCAAGCCGAAGAAAAAGGCTCCAAGCGAAGCCGAAACCTGCGTGATCAGGAAAAACCAGATCAGTTCGCTTGCGCTGAGTCCGATCGTTTTGTCCGCGTACACGGAAGCAAATACCACAACGGTTGTTACGCCGCAATTGTAGATACCAAAAATGACTAGAAACTTGAATAACTCGCCAAATTCGCGGATCTGAACAAACGTTCTCCGGATCCTGCGAAAGCCGGTTCCTATGTACGATTCCCCCTTCGGCAGAGTGTTTGCTGTTTTTCGTTCCTTTACCCAGAGAAAGGTGGGAATTCCGGCAAATAGAAAAAAGACCGCCACAACCATGTTTGTCATCCGGAGCGAATCCGCATTCTCCATTACAAACCCGCCTTTTAGAAACGGCAAACAGAAAAGGAGCGAAGCCAGCCCCCCCAGATAGCCGAGTGACCAGCCGAACCCGGAAATCTTTCCCATGTCTTCCGGTTTTGCGATCTCCGGCAGGAAGCTGGCAATCAAATTTTCTCCGCTCGAAAACCCGAAATTAGCAATGACAAAAAAGAATAACGCGATCCAAACCTGCCCCGGTTTGACAAATGTGAGAAGAGCCGTAAACAAAATGCAGGTAAGATACGTACAAAACAAAAACCGCTTCTTGCTTGCTGAAAAGTCCGCGATTGCGCCAACAAGCGGCGCCGAAAGGAGAACGAACAACTGCGAGGTGAAGTTGGCAAGCCCCCAGAGCCGGTCTCCACCGGTCGCTCCCCCGGCAACAATCTTGGTGAAATAAACACTGAAGACAACGGTAATGATGATCGTAGTGAATGAGGAATTTGCAAAATCAAACATGCACCACGACAGAATCTCTCCCTTGTTCTTAATGTCTTTTAACATGAGTGATTCGTATGGTGTGAGTATGCGATTTCACGCTCGCTTCCGCTCGCATATTGTCGGCCTGTTGTGCCGGAAGGAAATCGGCGGGCGGGACGCCCGCGCTGCAATTCCCGTTGTTGCATCCTGCCATCCTCCATCCTCAATCTTCCATCCTCCATCCTCAATCTTCCATCCTCCATCCTCAATCTTCCATCCTCGAGTTAATATTTCGTGGTTAATTCCCCACCAGCGCGATGATGCGCGCCGGTCCGCCTGTGCCTTTTTCAATCTTCATGGGTAAAGCGATCAGGTACGCTCCTTTCTCCGGCAGTTTGTCCATGTTTGCTACATTCTCCAACCCGTACACATTGGCGCCGTTAAAGATCTGGTGCGCGATAAAGTCTGTGGATGTCCCCGGATCGAGACTTGCGGTATCCAGTCCAACCCCTTTTGGTTTTCTCTCTTTTACAAGAAATTCGGCCGCAGCTTTTGAGAAGGCGGGGAAGTGAAGATTGGATGCATCGCCCGGCCGGTCGTTCCCAAGATACTTTTTCTTATCGGGCCAGAACTTTCCCCATCCGGTCCGGATCAGCACAATCGAATCGGCCGGAAGTTTTCCGTTTCTCGTCTCCCACTTTTCAATGTCGGCCACCGTAACTTGATAGTCCGCATTTTGTGCGCAAGCTTCGGACACGTCAATCACAAACACATCTCCCAGAAACCGGTCCACCGGGATCTCATCGCTGTTCCATCCCGTTTCGGAAAAGTGGATCGGGGCATCGAGATGCGTGCCGCCATGTTCCGATGCGGCAATGTTCGCGCTGGAATACCAGTATCCGGCTCTGGTCATTCCAACGGCAACCATCTCATGCTGAAAGGGCTTTGCGGTTGGCCAGTAAATGGTTGCTTCGTTAAACGAATAGGTGAGATCGATGACCTTTTTCCCCAGAAAATCCTGAGCGTGCAAGAATGAAGTGAAAAGCAGAAAGGCGAGAATGGTGCGATACATCGTGTTTCCTCCGCCCCCTATTCTACAGAAATTTAAGCACGGAAACACGGAATCCACTGAAAGGTCGCCAAGATCGGAATTTTTATTTCCGTGAATTCCGTGCTTCCGTGCTTAACTCTTCACGGATTGCAGTTCCTGGAAGTCCACGATCGTGTCTCGCACCTGATCGGCGACCGGCAGATCGGAGCAGTAGCGAAGGATCAGGTTGTACTGATCGAGCGCCTTCTGATACTCGCCGATCGCCTGATAAAGACGCCCCTGATGCAGCGTTTCGTCAGCCAGCTTCGCCAGCCTGGCGAGTACCGGCTTCTCGTAATCGCTGCCTGGATGACTTCTACGAAATTCGTAGCCATTCTGTAGAGACTTGAAAGATTGTGCGGCCGTTTTCAGTTGCTCTTTGGCCGCAGCCTGCAGCTCCGGATCTTTGGATTGCAGCGAAGCCCGGTAGCAGGCGGAGAGATCTTCCAGGCCGGGGAGCATTTGCAGCAGGCTCTGTCTGCTTTTCTGGTTCCATTCACCCCCGGATTCCGTCTTCAGGACTTCCAGATACAGATCCACTGCTTCTCCGGATTTCTTGAGGATCCGGTAGTTTTCTGCCAGGTGGAAACGGACTTCCGGCAAACGAGGACTCTCCGGATAATTGCTGATGAACCTTTTCAGCATTTCGGTATCGTATGCCTGCTTGTTCAATACTTCTTCGTACATGGGCAGCGCGGAATCTCTGTCTTTCCAGATTTTTTGCAGACTGCTTTCCAATGTCACCGTGAAATCGGCTCCACTTTTGTCTTTTTGTGTCTCTTCAATGTTGCGGTCATACAATTTGATGATCTTGCCGTAATCCCGGAAGAACGGCTCCTTGACCATTTCTTCGGATTCGGCCTTGTTGATGAACCATTTCCTTAATTCTTCTGCGTTCTTGCCTGCCGGGCTCGCATGGAGGGCCATTTGCCGGAGCTCCAGTTTTGATGGTTCATCCTTCTGACGGGGCAACAGATCCAGAAACAGTTGCTGTGTGTTTTCCTGGAATAGCTGGGGATTCGGCGGACTCTTGGAAATTTGCAGATTGGAGGAAAGGACACGCGCTGTTGCTACGCGATCATCCAGGTAGGGATGGGTGCGCCAGTAACCAAAACCGGGAACTTCGTAAATGCGGCGCCGCATCTTGTCGAAAAGCAAGCTGGTTCCCTGCGGCGAAAACCCGGCTCCCGCCGCGGCAATCATCCCCCCTTCATCCGCTTCCATTTCCAGCTCACGGCTGAAGCCGCGCAGAAGCAGTTCCTGGAATACCAATCCAAAGGCTGCGCTTCCCTGCAATATTTCACTCTTTGGCGACCGCAAGGGATAACCGGTTACCGGGTCATACCCCCGCGAGTCTTCTTTGATGCCAAACGCGATCCCCAGGATCAGCGCCTGGTATAACAGATTCATCAGGGTCTGGCGCCTGGACATCCGGCGCATGTGTCCATTCTTCACATGCGTAATTTCATGACCGAGGAGCGCCGCCAGCTCGTCATCGGTCAAATTCAGATCGAGCATCCCTGTAGTAATAAAAATAAATCCCCCCGGTAATGCAAATGCGTTCGGCTCTTCCATCTTTACAATGCGAAAGGAAAAATAGGGCATGCCGGGAGCAGCGCGTTGCGCAACACGGTACCCGATTTCGTTGACTCTCGCAACCTGCGCAGGATCGTCCACTTCTCCCAGCTCTTTTATCACCTCCAGCGTAATCTTGAGGCCGTTTTCAAAATCTTTCGGCGCGTCCGGGACAACAGGTTGCTCGATAGCAGGCAATGGCGGGCTGACCAGCACAAATGCCAGCATCAGAACAAGGATCGATTTCATAATGAATACCTCTACTCAATAGTATGACTTCCACACTGAAAGGAAAGCCAGCAACGTCGGGACGCTCCAGGCATTCCCGCCCCGAGAGGTCCGAAATACAAATGGATCGTCTTATTTGCTTATTGAGTTATGTTTATTTGATTTTTGATATTTTATATTTGATATTTGATGGATGCGAGTTGCTGCGATCACCGATATCGGACTGGTCCGCAAGAACAACGAGGATGTGTACTGGTTTGATGAAGACCGGGGCATTTTCATTGTCGCAGACGGTCTGGGAGGCCATCAGGGGGGAGAAGTGGCGGCTGCAATGGCCGTCAAGTGCGTCTCCACCATTCTCTCTGACGCGGTGGATGAAGAACTGGCAGACTCCGAGCTTGTGGATACTTTGCACCGCTCGCTTTGCGCGGCTTCCGCAGAAGTCTATCGTACAGCCAATCAGCTCAAGGAACTGAAAGGCATGGCGTGCTCGATGGTGGCAGGAGTCGTGCAAAACGGATTCTGCAATGTGGCTCACGCGGGAGACACCAGGGCGTATCTTTTCTACAACAACTTGCTGTCCCAGATGACATTGGATGATACTCCTGTGGCGGCACTGGTAAAAGGTGGATTTCTTCTCAAAGAAAAGGCGCGGTCGCACAGCATGAAGAATGTGCTTGTCAAATCCGTGGGAGGAAAACCGGAGATAGATGCAAACATTACAAAATTTCCGGTAAAACCGAAAGAACTCTTGTTGTTTTGCACCGATGGTCTCTGGGAGATGGTGGAGGATCAGAGGATTTGTGAGATTCTTCGCGTCCAACCAGACGTTCAAGAGGCATGCCATGAGCTGGTTCGTGCGGCAAGAGACGGCGGGGGACGCGACAACATTACAGTTGTTCTGGCGGAAATAGGGGAAAGAGCCCGCTGCAAAACTGCAGAAATGCCAAAACCGTCGTTGTAGGGGTGGACGCACGAATCTTTCGCTAAGGTTGTTGCGCCAGTTCGAGGTTGGCGCCGGCGCCGGATCGAGAGGCGTAAATAGCTGCCGTAGAGAATCCGACGATGATCCCAAAAATGATGATTCCGGCTAAGGTCAGCCATGCTCCAATGCTTGCCGGTTGAAGAAGCGTAACGAATTCAACCCATGGATCGAAAACCGCTGCGGGTTTTGCGCGCATTGCTTTCAAAGCAGCCATCAGCGCCAGAAATCCCGCAGCGAAAAGGAAACCTGTGATCCCACCGATGAAAGCGCGGAAGGCCAACATGGAACGAGGTTGCGGTCCGGCTTGAGGCGCCGGCAGAACTTCAAAATGTGGTTCTTTCACACCCAGTGGGACGAATCGAGAAAGCAGGATCATCCCCGGAATACCAAATACCATTGAAGTCCAGAAAAAGGCTGTCCAACCCATCGCATCAACCATGAAACCTGTCAGCGGACCGGACAAAATTCGAGGAAGACCAAAGAGACTGGAAAAAAGCGCATACTGAGTGGCTGAAAATCTTTTCTGTGTCATTCGCAACAGCAGCACAGAAAACGCTCCGGTTCCGAGCCCTTGCGTTAGACTTTCGAAACCCATCGCGCCATACATGAGCGGACGATTCACTTCCGAAGTAGAGACGAGAACGTAACCGATATTTGAGATGATCTGCAAAAAT
>CAZDDB010000137.1:0-9789 GCA_964504105.1 uncultured Acidobacteriota bacterium | reverse complement strand
GGCTAGTGCACTGTAACACAAGTTCTAAAGCGAGTGAGAAAGATTCGGATGGCGCAGGAGCATGCCTTTCGTTCTGTAACGCCGGCGTCTCGCCGGCAGAGCTCGACGATGAACAATGCCTTGGCTGGCGGGGCCGGCGGGGACGCCGGCGCTACAAAACCGTTTCCCGGAAATGAAACACTTCATAACCATGTGTACCAGTGCACTAGTTTCTGATAAAGAAAAATCAAACTGACCGCAATCCAATAGATACCCACAGCACGAAAAACGAGAAGCGTATTTTTGATCCCCAGCAAAAAGAGATTGTGAATTGGAAATGAGAAGACAGGATCCTCCGAATCGGACCCGTTTCGATAGAAGAAGGAAACGGAAACGACGGTGACTGCAATCAAGAATTGAAACAGCAACCGGTCCCAATCTTGCGGAAATGAAAAGAGGTGGAACCCGTTCCCGAGCATGGTGACAATGTACCAGCCAAGCGGGAGGAAGATTCCGATGGCGATCATTTTCCGGCGCCTGTGACAGAAGTCAAAAAAACGGAGGGCGCCGGTCCTGCATCTCTCCGTGCACAGTTGAAATTCCTTTCCGGAGACGATCAGTGTGCTGCGCGGGAGGGAGGCCCGCCCGCACCACAAGCAACGTTCCTTTTGGAATCGTCTCATAAACGGAATAGCAAGAAAACGGTGACCAAACATGATCGCAAGCGCGGCGAAAAAACTGGGCAGGATTCCGAACGGATACCGCAGAAACAAGAATAGCACCAGAGGGATGAAAAGAAACAGGATCATTCCGGTCAGATGAACCTTAAGAGGTTGCAACGCTGGAAGCCTGAATGGCGGTAATACACGTGACGTAGTAGATGTCGTCAACCGAGCAACCGCGTGAAAGATCGTTGACCGGTCGTGCGAGTCCTTGCAGGATCGGGCCCAGCGCCGTAGCTCCGGCAAGCCGTTCGGTAAGTTTATAGGCAATGTTTCCGGCATCGAGGTTTGGAAAGATAAGCACATTGGCGCGGCCGGCGATCGAGCTTGTCGGAGCTTTCGCTGCCGCCACCGATGGGACAATTGCCGCATCCGCCTGAAGCTCCCCGTCTACCTGCAATTCGGGCTGTTTTGCTTTGACGATCAGCAAGGCTTTTCGGATTTTTTCAACGGACTCATGGGCCGCGCTCCCTTTTGTGGAAAATGAGAGTAACGCTACGCGCGGTTCGATTTGCAAAAAGAGTCGTGCATTCCTTGCTGTTTCGATCGCGATATCCGCCAGCTCATTCGCCGTTGGTTCCGGGATCACGCCGCAATCCGCATATAGAAAAGCTCCGTTGTGACCGTACTCCGTACGCGGCAATGACATCAAAAAGAAGCTGGAGACGGTTCCACCACCTGGTGCTGCGCCTACAACGCGCAAGGCGCTCCGCAGCGTATCCGCCGTCGTATGTCCGGCACCGGCCACCATCCCGTCACACAGCCGCTGTCTTACCATCAGCGCGCCAAAATTTAGCGGTTGCTGTGACTGCTGCACGGCCTCTTCGTATTGTGTCCCTTTTGATCTTCGAATTTCGTAGTAGATCGCCGTCAGTTCCTTCTTCCTGGACGAAACGGCAGGATCCACGACTTCTACACCATCCAACGTCACCCCGTATCCGGAGGCGATTGCGCTGACGGCCTCTGAATTTCCAAGCAGGACCGGCCTGCAGATCCCCGCTTGCGCCGCCCTGCAGACAGCCTGTACGATCCGGGGATCGTTTCCTTCAGGAAACACAATCGTCTTGCGAATGGCCGCCGCTCTTTCTTCCAAGATCTTCAAAAGATCCATTTATTCTCCAATCGGGAGGAAAAATCGTACCCCAAAGACAACAGAAACGCAAAGCAGGCCGAAAGGCAGGGTGCACGCCAAATTTGTTGTAGGACTTGAGAAAGCGGTTTGTACCGCTGGCGTCTCGCCGGCCAAAACAGAGATTCCAGCTCGAGCTCTGCCAGCGTGACGCTGGCGTTACAAACCGTAAACATGCTTTCTTACAACAAATTTGTCGTGCAGGCCGAAAGGCATGTAGTTCGGACAGTCCGTGAATTTGTACTATAATCAAAGGCTGAAGAACCGAGGGGTAAAATGAGAAACAAATTGATTCTGTGTTTACTGATTACTATTGTTGCGATTTCGTCTGTCTATGGTCAGGGAAGAACTGTCGGAAAATTGAATGTGGGCGCAACAACCATCGCTCAGGGTGACATCAAATTGAACGAGACGCTTACGACTCGCGAAGGCAAGAAAGTGCCGCCCGGCCTCTACCGCATTTCCGTAGCCTTGACCTCCAGGAATGAAGCACAGTTCGTTTTGTCTCCCTTTGAGCTGGATCAGCCGAATCAAGTAAAGCCTGGATTGACCGGCAACGCGGTAAACGCGCAACGTGAGCAACCGGTGAGATTCTATGTTGGAGCCGCCGTCACAAAAAATTCCTTTGTGAAAGGGGTTGCCTCGAATATCGACGGTTCTTTTAAACTGGAGAACCTCACTCCGTCCGAAACAATGCTCGTCTTTGAATCGAAGCCATTTGCCGCGGAGGCAACAATGGGGCGTCCCGCAGACAGCAAATCGGTCGATCTTACTCCTGCGTTTGTAAGTTTTGAGGAGCCAACTTCCTGCGGCAATAACTGCATGGAAGGCTTTATCAAAGTGACGATCAAGAACGACGGAAATCTGGAGGCCCCCGGAAAGTGGAACGTCGTTCTTCTGGAGCCGCGCTTCTTTGTGGGAACCATTTCAGGCGTTCCTCCCGGTGGTGAAGTGGCCATTACTTCCACAACCAAACTCAAGGTACCCTGCTGCAATCCTTTGAATACAGACGTAGAAGTGCGTCCTGATTTTTATAATTCAAATGCGGCCGATTCGAACGAAACGAATAATTCGCGCAAGTTCACGGTCAAATTGCAGCAGGAACAGCAGCAGTAGACTGTTCCGGCAGAAAAGCTTTTCGGAGGACGGTTTCATGGCCCTGGATTTTATGCAGATTCTTTCCGATGAAGGCGTGGTCAACCGCGAAGAAGAACCAGCGATTCCGGCTGGTGACTTGTTAAAGTTGTACCGCCTGATGGTGCTAAGCCGGCAGTTGGATGACCGGATGATGAAACTGCAGCGGCAGGGACGGATTGCGTTTTATCTGCAGTCGATGGGTGAAGAGGCTGCTATTCTGGGGAGCGCATACGCGCTGGAACCGCAGGACTGGATTTTTCCTGCATATCGTGAATCAGCCGCAGCATTCTTACGCGGATTTACGCTGAAGGATTTTGTCTGTCAGTTGATAGGAAATGCCGGTGACCCGATCAAGGGCCGGCAAATGCCGATCCATTTTTCCTTTAAGGAAAAGAACTTCGCGTCAGTTTCCAGTCCTGTCGGCACGCAGATCCCACACGCAGTAGGGGCCGCCTGGGCGGCGAAAATTAGAAGAGATCCGGTTGTCTGTATGACATACTTCGGCGAGGGCGCTACTTCCCAGGGCGATTTTCATGTAGGGTTAAACTTTGCCGGCGTGTTCAAAGCGCCGGTAGTTTTTGTTTGCCGCAATAACGGATATGCCATTTCCGTGCCGGTGGAGCGCCAAACTGCCTCGGAGAGTATTGCCATCAAAGCAATTGCTTACGGATTTCCGGGAGTTCGCGTGGATGGAAACGACCTGCTCGCGGTGTATAAGGCAAGCCGGGAAGCGGTGGACCGGGCCAGATCCGGTCAAGGCCCAACATTGATTGAAGCGGTAACGTACAGGCAAGGAGCGCATTCATCGAGCGACGATCCGCGCGCCTATCGCGGCGAGGAAGAAGTGCAGCGGTATACGCTCCAGGATCCGATCCAGCGCTACCGCCGCTATCTGGAAGAAAAGAAGCTCTGGGATTCTAAAAAAGAGGAGCTCGTGCAAGAGCAGGTCAAGGAAGAAATCTTGTCCGCCGTCGCCGAAGCGGAAAAATACGGTCCGCCCCCGATTGAAAGCCTGTTTGAAGACGTCTATGCGGAGATGCCCAACCACCTGCAAGAACAACGGGACTATCTTGTGGATTATCTGAAGCGCCATCCGGAAGCCGGGAGGTGAAGTAATGGCTGTTGTGAATATGATTCAGGCATTGAACGATGCCTTGAAGCTTGAAATGCGGCGCGATTCGCGCGTGGTGCTTCTGGGTGAAGATGTTGGAAAGCTTGGTGGAGTGTTTCGCGTATCCGTGGATTTGCTGAAAGAGTTTGGACCGGACCGCGTGATCGATACCCCGCTGGCGGAGTCCGGGATTATCGGGACTGCCATCGGTATGGCTCTGTATGGATTGCGGCCGATTCCCGAGATCCAGTTCTCTGATTTCATTTTCCCGGCGTATGACCAGATCGTGAATGAGCTGGCAAAATATCGATATCGCTCCGGTGGACAGTATTTTTGTCCGATGGTGATCCGCACTCCGGTCGGAGGCGGAATTCGCGGAGGACATTACCACAGTCAGAGCCCCGAATCGCTGTTCATCCACAATGCCGGCTTGAAAGTCGTGATTCCATCGAATCCGTATGACGCAAAAGGGATGTTGATTTCTGCAATCCGGGATGAAGATCCCGTTTTGTTTATGGAACCCAAGCGGATCTATCGTGCCGCAAAGGGAGAAGTTCCGGATGGTGACTATACGGTTCCCCTTGGCAAGGCTGCCATTGTTCGCGAAGGAACGGACATAACGATCCTCTCCTACGGCGCCATGTTGCATACCTCGAGCGAGGCGGCTGAATTGATCGCTAAAGAAGACGGGACCAGTTGTGAGGTGATCGACTTGCGCAGCCTGGTTCCGCTGGATGCAGAGACGATCCTTGAATCGGTAAAGAAAACCGGGCGGGTCGTGGTTGTGCATGAAGCTCCCCGCAATTGCGGTTTTGGGGCTGAACTCATCGCGATGATTACGGAAAAGGTATTTCTGCACCTTCAGGCGCCGCCGATCCGGGTGACCGGATTCGATACACCGTTTCCGTTTACGTTGGAAAATGAATACTTGCCGGATGCGGGCCGGATCCGCGATGCGGTCCGGCAAACCATGACCTATTGATATTTACCACGGAGAGCACGAAGAACACGGAGAAAAGATAATTTATCAAAGCTCCGTGAACTCCGTGTCCTCCGTGGTGCAATCCGAGGAGTTATTTATGGCGTTTGAGTTTCGATTGCCCGATATCGGTGAAGGTACGGTCGAAGGTGAAATTGTAAAGTGGTATGTCAAGCCGGGCCAGGAGGTCAAGGAAGATGACCCGCTTGTAGAAGTGATGACGGACAAGGCAACTGTTATGATTCCGTCTCCGCGGAACGGCCGGATTCTGGAGACACGCGGAGAAGAAGGAGGAGTCGTGAAAGTAGGCGCGGTGATCTTGACTCTGGACACCGGTGACGGATCTGTTGCTCCTTCCGCCGCTCCTTCTGAGAAAAAAGCCGCAAAACCGGAGGCAAAAGCAGCTTCGCCTGCTCCCGGGCCTTCCGCAGGACGCGCGCTGGCCACACCTGCCATTCGCAAAATGGCGCAAGATATGGGAATCGATATTAATACCGTAACAGGGACCGGTCCGGGTGGGCGTGTTACAAAAGAAGATCTGGAAGGCCGCTCCGTTCAGAAGGAAGCGCCTGCCGTTGCAAAGCAGGAATCTTCCGTGCCTGTTCCGACGCGTCTGATTTCCGGTAAAGAGGAAATAGAAGAGATCCCTTTTCGCGGTCTTCGCAAGAAAGTTGCGGAAAAAATGATGCAGTCCAAACAGCACGCAGCGCATTACACCTATGTAGATGAAATCGATATGACGGACATGGTCAGACTCCGCAGCGCAGCAAAGGATATTGCGTCCGAGCGGGGTATCAAGCTGACCTATTTGCCGTTCATCATCAAGGCGCTTGTGGAAGGACTCAAGAAATACCCTCTGTTAAATTCTTCCCTGGATGAAGAAAAGGGAAGAATCTTGATCAAACGTTATTACCACATGGGGATCGGAGTTGCCACGCTGGAAGGACTTACCGTGGTTGTGGTGAAACATGCCGATCAAAAAACGGTGCTGGAGCTGGCCCGCGAAATTGATCGTCTGGGCGAGGCTGCGCGTCAAAACAAGGTTGTACTGGAGGATTTGAAGGGAAGCACTTTTACCATTACCAGTCTCGGCCCGCTTGGCGGAATGTTTGCGACTCCTGTCATCAACTATCCTGAGGTCGCCATCGTCGGGATCCACAAGATCGAACAGCGACCCGTTGTTGTGGATTCACAAATTGTGGTGAGAGACCGCATGTACATGAGTCTCTCGTTTGACCATCGTGTCGTGGATGGGGCCATGGGGGCTGAGTTTTGCTCCTATGTGAAACGATTCCTGGAAAATCCGGCATTGCTGTTCTTGCAGCTCTGAGAGTCCGTTGAATGCTTCAAGTCCTGGACAAACCTGCCGCTTCTAAATTATTAGAGAAGCCCGATCTCCTTCGTCTCTATCAAGAGATGCTTCGTCTGCGTCTTCTGGATCAGCGGATGCTGACCCTGCAGCGGCAGGGGAGGGTCGCGTTTTACGGAACGGCAACCGGTGAAGAAGCGGCGGTTCTGGGGAGCGCGTTTGCTTTGCAAAAGGATGATTGGATTTTCCCCGCCTTGCGTCAGGGGGGGGCTGCGTTGCTTCGCGGTTATCCGCTGGTGGAATACATATCGCAGTGCATGGGCAATCGGCGCGACGGCACAAAAGGGCGGCAGATGCCAAGTCACTACTGCTACCGTCCCGCCAATTTTGTAAGCTGGTCCAGTTGTATCGCCACGCAAATTCCCCATGCGGTAGGCGCGGCATGGGCGATGAAAATTCGTGGCGACGGCAACATTGCCATCGGGTATATGGGAGACGGCGCCACGTCGGAAGGGGACTTTCATGTGGCCATGAATTTTGCAGGAGTCTTCAAGGTCCCGGTGGTCCTTTTTTGCCAGAACAACCAGTGGTCGATTTCGGTCAATATCAAACAACAAACAGCCTCCGATACGATAGCGATCAAAGCGATCGCGTATGGTTTTGAAGGAATTGTGGTGGATGGAAATGATGTCCTGGCTGTTTACAGCGCCACTCGCGATGCTGCGGAGAAGGCACGCTCAGGCGGCGGGCCAACGTTGATTGAGGCGATTACGTACCGGATGGGCGCTCATTCCTCTTCCGATGATCCACGACTCTATCGTGATGATGCCGAGGTCGAAGAGTGGCGCCGCAAGGATCCGGTGCTGCGCTTCCGGATATACCTGGAACAACAGGGAATTTGGGACGATCTGAAACAACAGACGCTGGAAGAGCAGCTCAATCAGGAAATCCTCAACGCAGTTGCGGAAGCCGAAACATACGGCCCCCCACCGCTGGAAACTCTCTTCGAAGACGTGTACTCGGAACTGCTCCCCCATCTCAAAGAGCAACTAACCGCAAAGACCGCAAAGACCGCAAAGGAAGATTAAATATGAACCTTCGCGGTCTTTGCGACCTTTGCGGTTAAAAATCCTATCTTAAAGGTGAACTATGTCTGACAAGCAGTGTGATGCGTTGGTAATCGGCGCCGGACCGGGCGGTTATGTGTCCGCCATCCGGCTGGGCCAACTGAAACAGAAAACAATTCTTGTAGAGCGCGCGTGGATCGGAGGCACCTGCCTTCATGTCGGGTGCATACCTTCCAAGGCGCTCATCACCGCGGCAAAGTTTTACGAGAAGTTGAAGCATGCTTCGGACTTCGGTGTGAATATCGCTTCCGCCAGCATCGATTTTAAAAAGATGGTGCAATGGGAAAAGGGAATCATCGAAAAATTTACCGCAGGCATCCATCAGCTTCTCAAAGCAAACAATGTGGAGACGGTCATGGGTACGGCCCGTTTTCTCTCTGCTGGTGAAGTGGAAGTGCGCAATGGCGATCAAACAGTCACAATTCAAGCGAAGAACATCGTAATTGCAACCGGCTCTGTGCCTGTGGGCATTCCGCCATTTCCCTTTGACGGAGAACGGATCATCAGCTCCACCGAAGCGCTGGTTCTCCCGGAGATTCCCAAACGGTTGTTTGTGATTGGCGGCGGCTACATTGGGTTGGAAATGGGAATCATGTATTGTCATCTTGGCTCAAAGGTGACGGTTGTGGAAATGATGGACCAGCTGCTCCCCGGTTTCGATGGGGAGCTTGTCCGCACTCTCACTCGAAGTTTGAGACAGAAAGGGATTGAGTACTTTGTTAACGCGAAAGCGAAGAGCTATGAAGGGACTGTGGGGGACATGAAGGTCACTGTGGAAGTAGAAGGGGCGGACCGCGTGTTTGAGACAGATCGCGTCCTCGTGACGGTCGGACGAAAACCGAACACTGCCGGACTGGACATCGAAAAGGCCGGGATTCAGACGGGCCCCGGGGGATTTATTCCGGTAAATAACAAATGTCAGACTTCCGTTCCAGGCATTTATGCCATCGGTGATGTGATCGGCAATCCCATGCTGGCTCATAAAGCGTCCAAAGAGGGAGAAGTCGTTGCTGAGATTATTGCAGGTCACAATCGCGCTGTCGATTATCTCGCGATGCCTGCTGTTATCTTTACGGAACCGGAAATCGCTACGGTTGGACTATCGGAGTCAGAGGCCAAAGAAAAGGGATACAACGCTGCTTCAGGAAAGTTTCCGTTTGCCGCTTCCGCACGCGCGTTGACGCAGGGCTCAATAGAAGGCTATGTCAAAGTAATTTTTGATAAAGACAGCAAGCAGGTACTCGGCTTCCATATCATCGGACCGGAAGCGTCCGAGCTGATCGGCGAAGCGACGCACGCAATTGAAATGGGATCGACCGTGGAAGATATCAGTTTGACGGTGCATCCGCATCCAACTCTCACCGAAACGATCATGGAGGCATCCAAAGCCGCGTTGGGAGAAGCCATCCACATCGTCAACCGGTAGGATTTAAGCACGGAATACACGGAAAACATGGAAGAGAATTCTTTCCATGAATTCCGTGCTTTCCGTGCTTAAAAAAGGAGTCATGAAACTGGAAAAGAAAGAGTACATTGATCTGCTGTACTACCTGAAGCTGACACGCCGACTGGAAGAACACCTCGTCGTTCTGTACAAAGAAGGAAAAATCCACGGAGGCCTGTATAGCAGTTTAGGTCAGGAGGCCATCTCGGTTGGCACGACTTATGCGCTTGGCCCGGATGATATTGTCAGTCCCGTGATCCGGAACATTGCGTCAGTTCTGATCAAAGGATACACGCCAAAGGATGTTTTCTGCCAGTATCTGGCGCGGGTAGATGGTCCGACAAAAGGAAAGGATACGACCCTCCATTTTGGAGAAATCGACAAGGGAACCGTTGCTCCGATCAGTATTTTGGGGCCGTTGATCCCGGTGATGGCGGGAGTTGCATTGGGTGGGCGGATGAAGGGGAAGAATATGGTTGCCCTCACTTATATTGGTGATGGCGGCGCCTCAACCGGCGACTTTCATGAAGGGATGAACTTCGCTTCGGTTTATCGCCTTCCGCTCATTTGTGTCATCGAAAACAACCAGTACGCCTTCTCTACGCCGGTTGCAAAACAGGCCAACGTGAAGGATCTGGCTGACCGGGCCAGAGGTTACGGTATTCCAGGAATGGTGGTGGATGGAAACGATGTGCTTGCAGTCTATGAGGCAACGGCACAGGCCCGCCAGATGTGTCTAAGCGGCGAAGGGCCCGTGCTGATGGAATGCAAGACGTTCCGTGTAAAAGGACACGCTGAGCACGATGACCCTTCGAAGTATGTGCCCGCGGAATTGTTTGAGGAGTGGAAGCA
>CAZDDB010000136.1:0-9815 GCA_964504105.1 uncultured Acidobacteriota bacterium | reverse complement strand
AGTGGGCTTGAGAGATCGATTTGCAGGAGAGTTTATGCCGGTCAGATGCAGCGTTGCCAGTCCCGGTTCTGCTGCGTATAACCTTAAGGTCGTCTCCATGCCATTCACTCTGACAATCGCTTCTCCGGAATAGGGTGTCTTGTAAAACATCAAGGATTCACCGCTTTGAAGATAGCCGATGAATTCAAGCACTGCTGGCGGTTTTCGATTGCAAAGGAAGACGTCGTTCTCGATATCCCATGCATCGGTCATTCGAACGTCGAAATTGCCGCGAACTACCTCCGGGAGTCGAGGGGCGGACAACCAAACCACTGAGGCCAGGGCAGCCGGGTCCGTTTTGTTTCCGGTGACGGTCACAGTTATTCTAGTCAGGTATTTCGGCGATGTGCCCGCGGCCATTAATGCAAATGCAATCGCTCCGAACAAAGAAATGGGGAGTATTTTCCGAAAGAAGCTTAACTTCCTTCTCAACTCGAGACTGAAAAAAATTCCTACCGTCTCTTGTCCTGGATTGAAAGTCAGAGAATGAATATCCGGCAGTTTCATTGTGTCAATCACCTGGCGGTCCGGAAGCGAGCATAAACCCAAAAAGCAGTCCTGCCAGGGCCAGTCCAATCATGGGAGCAACTTTTCTTTCCGAATGAAATTGAAAGTCTCCTTTGCGGCAATGGAATGGGCGATTTCATTTGGGTGAGGATCGATCTTTGGATGAACCATCAAATCATTCGCTGTGTGACCCCCTCTCATAGCCTCGCCAAGACCCAAAATAGGAATATTGGAACCACGAAGACCATCTGTGATGGATTTCGTCAAATCGTTCCAGGCGCGGTCGGAATCAGTCGATCCTTTAGAGTCGCAATCGGTTCTAAAAATAACAACCGCAAGGCGTCGCCCCTCCTGGCGTACCTCTTCTCCCAGTTCCAGAATCTGTCTGACATCATTTGAATAGTCGACCAAAGGAAGTGTTTTCTTGCGATTTCCTGAGACCTTAGCCCAGGCATAAAAGAGAGGCTGGGGGGCCAGCACAACCTTCATTTCAAATGCATCTTCTTCAGGTGTTGCGACGAACAAAACAAGACCCGGCTCGTAATTTCTGCCCGTGATCTCATAAAACAACCGATCCTTACCGGCAGTGTAGCCCCTGACTCCGCAGTTGATGACTTCATAGGTTCTCTTCGATCCATCGGCTTTTGCACCCTGATTCAACAGATTTTGGAGCCGGCTTGCATATGTATCTTCTTCATACACACCTACTCCTAATGTATTCGAATCTCCCAACATCAAAATCCGCTCCGTATCAGGCGGGCGTGGAATCGCGTAATCCGGTCCGCGGCAACCGTTTGAATTGAACCGGTAGCTGACTGCAAACTTCTGTCCGTAGTTTGGTTCGATCGTTTCACCGTTCTGATTCAATAACTGTACGAAAGAAAATTCGACCGTACGATCACTCCCTCCAAGATCGAAGTGAATTCGGGCATTTCTATCACTGTCGCTAGCTGTGAGCCTGTAGGTGAATGTTTGCCATTGCCCGGTCAGCTCGATCTTTCTATAGAATCCGAGATTTTTCCAGGGATCGTGTGATTGTGAGAATCCTGCAAAGGCGCTCCGCGGCTGATCTGAGCGGGCGCGAAAACGGACCACGTAAGAGGTATTTGCCTTGCAACCGTAATGCGGCAGATTCAGTTGAACGTCAAACGGGTTTACGGAACCGGATCGCGCAATGGTAACTCGAACAAAATCAGCGCCATCGTTTGGAAATACAAGGCTTGCATCAGATCCTGGAGCGATCCGGAGCCAGTATTTCAGAACCTGCAAATCTTGCGCCTTGAAATAACCGCGTGGATTGTCCGGATAGAAGGTCTTCAAAATCGAGTTGGGTTTATAAGCCATCCCTAGAACCGGATGACCTTCTAAGTTTCCACTCCATTTGGGCCCGGGAGGATGAGCATAAGACGGTTTCGGTTTTCTGTCGAAGCTCGCTTCAGCCGCGAACAACGCAACGGCAATTAGAACGGAAACCGCAATTGCCCATGAAACGCGAAGCCTTAAGTACGATAGCAAGATGGAAAGTATGATCGACAAATGAATCAGCACAACAGCAACTTCCAGAATGCGCGGGGCGTGAGACACCTCAACGCCGATGAGTCTTGTAAAAAAGAAGGCCGCCTGCGCAACATAGAGAACAAGAACCCGCCAGAATTGCCTGTTACCGGCACGAACCAGGAAGACAATTGCGACCAGGATGTTGCCTGCGGCGAGACCAACCGCAACGATATGAAACAGGGATGAACTGCCGTCCAGAACAAAGAAACTCCCCTGAAGAACAGAAGCAAAGATGGCAACAACAGACATCACGCGGCAAAGCAGAAGCAGCCGGACCACTCGATCGTTCTTTCCTTCGGTCATCCCTCACTCTCAGGGAGGTCTTTAATCCGCGGAATTTTTAACAGATGGAGCTTTACACCGAGCCGGACCCAGAATTTCATTTTGAGCTGGTTGTGCACCGCGCGTCGCTGTTCAAAGGCCCTTTCGAAATGGGTCTTTTCTTCTTGCAGACCGTTAATCTTCGAGTCCCTTTCAAAGATCGCTTGCTCCCTCTGTTCAGATAATCGTTTCCAATCATCACGTTCTGTCTCAAGCAAATTTGTTTTTTCTGTCAGCTCATTGATTTGCTCATTGAGACTGCGGGCTTGGTCATTCAGCTGATTTACTTTTTCACTCAGCTGATTTACTTGCGCATCCCGCTGTTCGATCGCATTCTGCATCCCCTGAATTCGTACTTTGCCTTCTTCTGCATCTCGCTTCCATGCGTCCCGTTCCTTCTCCCGCTTCTGTGTCGCAGCCTCCCATTCCGCGCGCTCCCTCTCCCGCTCGTGCGCCACAGCCTCCCATTCCGCGCGCTCCTGATGAAGCCGAACAGACTCGCGTCGCGTCTCTTCGATCAATTGCAAATTCTCTGCAAGCCGGCGTTCATATTCGACGATAACAGGCTGCCAGCTTTGCGACGAGCTTAAAATCATTTTCCTCAACTCAACCCCTGCGAGACGCGCCAGGTCGGGCGCCAAGGATTGTTTTTCCAAAGCTACCAAGAACTGATCGATGTTCTGCAGAATTTGAAGCGCTAATTGTTCCCAGTTTTCAGGGGCCTGACATCGAGGCAGCGGCGCAGCGTCAAAAATACACTGAGCCACTGCCGGAGGATAAAGCTGCGGAGAATGATCCCGGTCAACATGCTTCAGAAGCGGTCTTGCGTCCTCACCACGTCCCAGCAACAATCCGGCACACCAGCAAAGCAGGTAGAATTGTTGAGTGTTCACTTCCTCGGGAGGAGCGCCCTTCGCATGATCCGGATGCGGATTTGGCACACGGGGATCCGGAGAATGCCCCTGTTTCAGCACGCGCAACCCGTCTTTCAGCATCTGCTCAGCGTCCAGCGAAGCGGCATTTGGACTCATCCGATAGTAAGCGAGGACTTCAGGAACTGCTCCAAAGCGCGCTCCAGTGCGGGCTATGCGCTGCCATAGGTCCCAATCCGGAGACTTGATCAACGAAGTATCAAAGCCGCCGGCATTGTCAATGAGCGACTTTCTCACGATACAGGCGTGCACCGGAAAAGCTGCACGGCGTGCAAGTGTTGGGAACAAATCACCTGAGGGAGCAAGGAATCTTTCCGGAACCGGTGTGCCGTCTGCAGCCACGCGCGCGGAGCCGCAGTGAACTGCGTCCAGGTCCGGATGCGACGACAACTCGGTGGTCAGCGGCTCCATGTGCAAAGGTGAAATCCAATCATCGGCATCCAGAAAAAGAATCCAATCATTCGTAGCATGACTCAGACCCTTATTGCGTGCAGCCGCCTCTCCCCCTCGGGCCGCTTGCGTCAAACGAATTCGCGGATCCCTCTTCATGAATGTTCTGACAATTTCGGACGTCTGATCGGACGAACCATCGTCTACCACAATCGCTTCCCATTCTGAGTGTGTTTGCGCAAGCAAAGATTCGAGTGTCTGGAAGATGGTTCCGGAGGCGTTATGAGCTGGAATAATCACCGAAACGCTGAGTGCGCCAACCGCCTCCGCAGCTCTCGGACCTACGGTTCCCGCGTTCGGATCATTCGGCAAAGTCATGAAATTGCATGTTTTCAGGTTTTCACCGCGAGAGCTTTCGTGGTAATGACATCATAATAACATGAGATTTTCATCGAGACAGGGTGCGGAAACTTTCTTATCTCAGTTCTCGCAAGTTTACATCACTGGTAATCCATTCAGCGATCACTCGACTCGATTCCTCGGTGAGGTAACCGCGCTTTATGTATTGATCCTTAACACGTCCGGTTTTCAGCAACATTTCAAAACGATCTCGCAGATTCAACCAAATCGAGCCCGTCTCTTCCGCAACTCTTCTCGTCGATTGCTCGACTGCCGGCTGAGGCGGGATCGGATAAGTGAGGAATACTGCCTGCGCATCATGATCACGGCACAGACGAACGATTTCTCTCAACCTGAACTCAAATAAGGATAATCTCGAAAGCACCTTTGCATCCGACGCTTCATTCAGCAACGACACCAATTCATCCTTCTTTTCCTGGGAGCAGGCGAGTCGATTCACGACGTTGCGAAAAGGAAGACGGAGGTAACGCTGAACATCCCGGCGGAAGAAGTCAATAAACACGTCCTGCTTTCCGTCCAGCAAGAACGCTTGCATGAGCTCCTGTAATGCGGACTCCGGTTGCACAGCGGCAAGAATCCTGGCTCGATCTCTCGTGAGCTCCGCACGAAAGCCGGACGTTGCAATGGGTGTCAACTCGAGGGCGCGGTCGATCGCTTTTTGTGCCACAACCTGGCGTCCCGCTACAAAACTGCAGCGGGCGAGTGTTTTCCAGAGCCGGGGATTCCCGGGATAACGACTCACAAGTTCCAGGACTACTCTAGAAGTATCTTGATTGGAGCGCACGAGAGGATACGCATGAGCCAGGGCACTTACGGATTTGGGATTCGGAGCTTTTTGATACTTCTTGGTTAACCACACGACTTCCGTATTCGCCTTTTGATGTTGCCCGAGCTTGAAATACGCTTCCGCAAGCCCGGCATGTAATAAAGGATCTTCAGGTTCTCTCGTTAGCCTGTTTTCAAACTCGTTCAAGGCAAGATCGACCGCATCCTTTCTCAGCAAGTCCCATCCGCCGCCGAATGCCTGGTCCGAATCCTCCGAAAAATCCGCCGATCCACGCACAGCTTTCAGTACTTTGTCGAACTCGGAATCGGAGAAGGAGAGCTCCAGACCGGACAAGAGCGGAGACTTTCTTGTTACGTAAAACGGCGGCGAGCTGAGGACATCAAACAGATTCGAAATGGAGCGGGAGTCTCTCCAAACTTCAATCAATGTTGCGGTGCGGTAGACTGTCGCAGGATTCAGGGTCTGTGAGCGTGCCGCTTCCGGGATCGGGTCGCTCTCCTTTATGGGATTGGGAACGACATCGTGAATACCGATCAGTATGTAGACCAAGTTTGGTTTCTGGTACTCCAAAACTTCGGGCAACTTTTCCAATAAATCGTATGTAGTGAGATAATCAGTTTGGGAATTCAATAAGCTCCACGTTGCCTGGCTCTCCAGGAATTGGGAAAGGTAAATTGCAAAAGGCCGTCGGGGGTCCCGTGTGTATTTCCCCCCGGTGAAATAGTCACCGACACACACAATAATCTTGTGATTGCGTGCTACCGTCCTCTGCCGCATCTCCAGGAACGACCAGGCCATCAAAGAACTGCTTTGGAGTAGGAGCTCTAACACTACAGGTGTCAGAGTGAGCGTAGTCAGGAACGGTTTCCAGTACAGGGACAAGTATCTGACTGCAAATCCGGATCCCAATACCGCTTTGCTTTTGAAATCACGAATTACCACGTTCTTGAAGTACAAGGCGTTAGGCTTCCTTACAGTATCTGTTTTCGGATTTGCCTTCAGAAACATCTGGAATCCTTTCCACGTTCGACGAAACCAAGCCATAGCCGCCGACAGGCTGAACCGCGGAGGAGTCTTGAGCAAATCAACCAAGAAATGCCTCGTCGTTGAATTCGGAGACTCGTTCTTCGGTTTTGGACGCTTCAAGAATTCGATCCACAGGCGTCGGGTGCTCAGACTATGATGGTCCTCCAGTTTCGGAGTCGATCGTTTCAACAGCATGGAAAGATGCTCTAGCGATGAGCGGGTCGAGGCTTTTTCCGGCTGCTGTTTTTTCGCCCTATGGAGGAGAATCTTGAACGACTGCTTCGGGACTCTTACTTTTGGTGGTTGGATTAGAAATGAGAGTTGCCGATAGTACCTACGGGCTCGAGTCTTAAAGCGATCAACCCAAGAATGCTTGTTTTCATCCACTGTTCTTCCCCGGTAATTTTGATGAAGTCTGAACACATTTCAGCATTCGGTTCCAATCTGAATCATATCGTAATCAGATTTTCCCGCAACGATATGGCAGAATGTTCCGTTTACGCAGCAGATTTCGAAGCAAGGTTCGATGACTCCGTTGTTGATCATAAGACCGCGTAGTACTATCATAGAAGCCGCAGTCGTCTACCGGCCCCCGCGGCCGGCGATTCAATCACGAATGAAATTTTGCGGCAGGAGACAGAAAATGAAGAACATTACATGGCTTGCAGGAGGCAGCGGCATCGTGGCCTTCCTGGTTGGTACCCTGATCCGGATCGCTGGAATGTCCCCGATCCTTAGCACGTCTTCTTCCGGCTGGTGGCGTGCATCGATGGCCCTCATCGCCATCGGCGTGTTCCTTGCCCTGATTGAAATCCGCAACGCGCTCCAAAAGAGTAGCGGGTAAAGCTTCCTCTACTCCCTGCAGACGTTTCGCGCGCGAATGAGCAACACATGAAGCCAACTTCGCAATCCGGTACCGGGCTGTCACACCGTGATGACCGGAGCGTTCCTGGAGTGGAGAGCCGCGGAGAGATGACGTCCGGTAGTGAAAGAGAGCTGAATCCGTCGCTCAGATTCTCACCGGATAAAATCTCCTTTCGATACTATCTGGATTTGACCCTGCATTTGGTGCAACGTGATTTCATTTTGCGCTACAAAGGCTCGGTACTTGGGGCACTTTGGATCCTGGTGGTACCACTGATGCAGTTGCTGACCTTAGTTTTTGTGTTCAAGAAGGTCCTTCCGTTAAACATCGATTCCTACCCGGCTTTTGTTTTTACTGCCCTCCTGCCATGGTCCTGGTTCAGCAACTGTCTGAACAGTGCCGGTGGTCTTTTCATTGGAAACCGCGACCTGATGAGACGCGCCAACTTTCCTCCTTTGATTCTGATTACAGTGAACACACTGGTTAACCTGCTGTTGTATCTGGTTGTGTTGCCTATTGTTTTTGCAATGCTTTTGGTCTATGGCCATTATCCCGGTTGGTCCTTAGTGCTTTTCCCATTCCTACTATTCATTCAGAGCATCCTGATTCTGGGTATCAGTCTTATGATTGCAACGTGGAACGTTTTCTATCGCGACGTTGAAAAGATTACAGGTGTCGTCTTGACGCTGCTCTTTTGGATCACACCCGTTTTTTACAAGTCTCACGCCGTAGATCAAAAATATCAGTTTCTTTTTGATGCAAACCCAATGGCAGTACTGATTAAAAGTTATCGCGACATCATGTTTTATTCACGAATCCCTGAATGGGATGAATTGCTGATTGCCACAGTGGTATGTCTTGCCGCTGGATTCCTCGGATATTTGTTCTACAGGCGTCAACTTCCTGATGTAATTGACGCGCTTTAGGGTTCGCGCAGGAATAACTTCCTAGAGCCGGTAGCCGGCTTTTTTTGCGTCCTCGTAAAACATTTTGACGGTATCCAGGGAGAGTTCGTCCAGATCCTTGCCGACCATCTCCAGCTTCTTGAGGACATCATTCGTTGCTGTGATGATGTGACAACCGATGGCGTCTGCCTGGAAAAGGTTGAGCAGCTCTCGTGGACTTGCCCAGAGGAGCTCCGCGTTTGAACATTTACGCAGCGCTTCAACGGCCGCAGTCATCAGCGGCACCGGATCTCGACCTGTATCGGCAATTCGGCCTGCAAGCACGGAAACAATGGCGGAAGTGCCCCCCTCCAGCGCCCCGCTGACCGCGCGAACCTGATCCAGCGTAAGCATTGCCGTAACGTTGATCTTGATTCCATCGTGGGTGAGACGCCGGACCAATGCCACGGACGATTCACGCCGCGTGTTGGTAATCGGAATCTTGACATAAACGTTTTGAGCCCACTGCGAGACCTTGCGAGCCTGGCGTTCCATCTCTACGAATTCATCCGCAATCACTTCGAAGGATATAGGACGATCTGTGATGACCTCTAAAATCTCCCGGGCAAAAGTCTCAAAATCCGTAACTCCTGCTCTGCGCATCAAAGTGGGATTGGTAGTGAATCCTGAAATCCAGGAGTTGCGCGCCATGTCCAACATTCCCGCCTTGTCGGCGCCATCCGCGAAGATCTTGATTCTAAAAGGTCTCATGCTTGTTGCGGTCGAAAGCCCTATAAGCGTCCATTGTACATTGAAAAAAGACTAGTCTTGAGCTGAATGACAGTTCGGGCAGCTCAGGACAGCTTGTTGCCGAGATCCAGACTGCGATCGCTAATTGAGCTGGACCTTATCGTTGATGCACTTGAAATAGTAATCTGTAGATGTTCGCGCGATGTGAATGTCGGTGAAGGATTCCTCGATCGTTCGCCGGGCCTCCAGGCCAAGGCGATCTTGCAGATCACCGTCCTCGATCAATCTTTCCAGACACCGTACATACGAAGTGGGATTTCCGTTTGCTGCAAGCAATCCATTCTCGCCATCGCGAATCAGTTCCGGCATTCCGCCTTGATCCGTACTCACAACCGCGCACCCCGCAGCCATCGCCTCCAGACAGGCGTAAGGACAATTCTCCCAGAGACTCGGCAACAGAAAAATCCTGGCTTGGCGTAAGCAAGAACGGACGCTTGCCTGATCCAGCCTTCCGACGTAGTGTACTGAACCTTTCAACTTCTTCGTTTTCCAATAAGGAAGCAACGTATCGGTCATGTAATCGAACAAGTCCTGGCCTGCAAAAACGAATGTTACCTCAAAACGTTCCAGAATCGATGTGACGATTTCTTTGCAGAGATGAATGCCCTTGCGGCGTTCCATGCGACCGGCGAACAGGAGGATCGGTCGATCGCGCGGAATATCAAATTTCTGACAAACGTCAATTTGGTCGGTGGCGTCAAACAGCTCGAGATCGATACCGTTAGGAATCACCTCGATGTGCCGACGAATCTGAAGCTTGGCGCGAGCTTCTTGCGCAAGGAATCCAGAACAGGCGCTGAACGCCTTTGCCTTGCGCATTCCCCTCCGCTCGAGAAACGAGCAAACAGTGATGTCGGTTTTGCGCACATCGTACAGGGGCATGATCAATTGTGCCGGCGAATGGAATCTAACCAGAGTTGCAACTGGCGAACGACGATTGATGAACAATCCTTCGGCCCCGCACTCAGGCATTTCCGCAATATCGTACTGGTTTTCACAACATAGACGCCGGAATGCTCGAGACATGCTGAGCGCGTTTTCCAGTCTGTTTCTTGTCCACCATAGGTGCAGTCTATCCAGCTTCTGGAATCTGCGCATCCACCAACCTTTACTTCTGAACCGATAAACCACGACTCCATCATGTTCATACCGTTGGAGGGGTCCGGGCTCGTTCGCACCGGCGAGCACATGCACTTGGTGACCGAGCTTTACGAGGGCGCGTGCCTGATACCATGTGTAGGTTCCAATTCCACCGAATCCCGTCTCGAGAGGGTACT
>CAZDDB010000135.1:0-9846 GCA_964504105.1 uncultured Acidobacteriota bacterium | reverse complement strand
CTTATGCCGAAAAAGCAATCAGAATCGCGTTTGGAGTTTCGGCCGGCGACGCCGGCACGCTGGAAGGATCTTGTTGCTCTTTTTGGAGAGCGGGGAGCTTGCGGGGGCTGCTGGTGCATGTACTGGCGGCTGACGCGTCCGGCATATGAAAAGAGCAAGGGAAACGGCAACAAGAGAGCTTTCAAAAAACTGGTGGACTCAGGGATCCGCCCCGGCCTGCTCGCATATGTCAATGGTCAACCTGCCGGCTGGTGTTCTTTCGGTCCCCGAGAGGACTTCCAGGTGCTTGAGCGATCACGGATTCTGGAGAGAGTGGATCAGCAGCCTGTCTGGTCCATCGTCTGTTTCTTCGTTGCAAAGCCATTCCGGCGCAAAGGACTGACCGTAGAGCTGCTGAAAGCGGCCGTCAAACACGCGGCCGGGCGAGGTGCGAATATTGTAGAAGGTTATGCGAACGATCCCTCAAAAGGGATCTCGCCCGACGTGTTTGTCTACACAGGGCTTGTGTCTGCATTCAGAAAAGCCGGTTTTGTAGAGGTGCTCCGCAGATCGAAGAACCGCCCCATCATGCGCTACAAAATCAAAAATCAAATATCAAAAATCAAATAAACAAAATTCAATAAGCAAAACAAAACGGTTAGGTGCTCTGAATGACTATCTAGCCGTCCGGTCCAATTTGGCAAAAGCACGACTGCTGAAAAAACTTCAGGAACAAGCTTTAGTAGATTCTTTACTTATTTCGTTATGTTTATTTGATTTTTGATATTTGATTTTTGATATCTTAGCCCTGAGTCAGGTTGGCGTAGCGGGTGAGGATCGTTTTCACGCCGCCCGCGAACCGGATCGTGACTTTCCAGTCGCTTTGAACGCCTTCGACTGCCAGGACCGTGCCACGTCCAAACTTCTCATGGCGCACACTGGAACCCACACGATACGGACTGGCGGGTTCAGAGGAGGCTTTCCGGATCGCAGGCTCCTGGAAAGGAGCGCGAAAACGCTCCGAGATTTGCGTGACCTTGAACCAGTCAGGAATCTCTTCCAAAAAGCGGGACGGACGATTGGATGTGTTCGATCCAAACATGCCTCGCCGTTGGGCCCAGGTCAAATGCAGTTTTTCCCTCGCTCGCGTCATGGCCACATAGAATAGCCGCCGTTCCTCGGCAATATCTTCTGCCGATTCCATCGAACGGCTGTGGGGAAACAAACCTTCTTCCATTCCCACAACAAACAGCAGGCGAAACTCCAATCCTTTTGCGCTGTGGACCGTCAACAGCGTTACTGCTTCTCCGGATTCCTGGTTCCCTGAATGCAAAGGTAGCTCGCTGAGAAAAGTATTCAGGTCAAAATCTGGAGACGCTTCATTTTCACGCAGATGTGCAAGAAACTCAGAAATGTTTTCCAGACGATCCTGAGCGCTCATCGAATCGTCTTTATGGAGATACTCCGCATATCCAATCTCTTTGAGTAGTTGTTCCAGGAATGCGGAAGCCGGCTGCAGGGGCGGCGCATTCTCAATCAATTGCAAGAAATGGAGGAGCGCCTTGCCTCCAGTGCGTTTGGCCGATTCGAACAGGTTGATCTGCTCGCCGGCTGCTTCCGCCTGGATCTGCTCTATCATTTTTTTCCCCACTCCTCGCGGCGGGACATTCACGACACGCAAAAAGCCGGCCGTATCCGCGCGGTTGACCATCAAACGGAGAAACGCAATCGCGTCTTTGATTTCGCGTCTTTCATAGAATCCCACCGATCCAACGATCCGGTGCGGAATCTGAGCCTTGCCAAACGATTCTTCCAGCGCGCGCGATTGCGCATTTGCACGATACAAGACAGCAATGTCATCCGGAGAAAGGTCTTTGAGCGCCGACATCACGCGCAGCGTCACGAATGTGGCTTCGTCCCAATCGTCCAGCGCATGATACACTTCGACCGGCTCTCCTGCGGCATTTTCGGTCCAGAGCTCTTTCTTAATCCGCGAGACATTCCGTGAAATCACCGCCTGCGCTGCCTTGATGATCGTCTTGGTGGAGCGGTAATTCTGTTCCAGCTTTACAATCTTCAAATGTGGAAAATCCCGAATGAAATACTGGATGTTCTCAGACCGCGCCCCGCGAAACTTGTAGATCGACTGGTCCTCGTCACCGACTACCAGTAAATTCGCTCTTTCTCCGGCAAGCATCTTCAGCAGCTCAAACTGGATCTCATTCGTGTCCTGGTACTCATCCACCATTAAGAACCGGTAAACTTCTCGATACCGCTGCAACACATCAGGAAACTCGCGCAAGACCTTGAGTGGCAGCAGGAGCAGATCCTCAAAATCCACCGCATCGGAGGAGCGCAGCTTGCTGGAATAAAGAGTAAACACCTGCTGCATGTTAGGATCAAAGATTTCCGGATTGTCGATGCGCGATTTCTGCCATTTGAGAAAATAATGAAGCTCACGCGGATTGTAACGCGCTTCAGGGAGGTTCAGTTGCCGGCAACAGTCCTTCAGGAGGGCGATCTGGTCTTCTTCATCATAGATGACAAAATTGCGGGTGAATTCCAACAGAGGAATATGCCTGCGAAGAAAAATCGACCCGAAAGCATGGAAGGTAGAAATCAGCGGAGGACGGAACTCGGAACCAGCCAGCGTTGCCACACGCGCCTTCATCTCCTGTGCGGCCTTGTTTGTAAACGTCAGCGCCAGAATGTTTTCCGAAAGCGCTGCACCCTGCAGCAACAGGTAAGCGATCCGGTGGGTGATCACCCTGGTCTTGCCCGATCCCGCCCCGGCAACCACAAGCGCCGGACCCTCCACGATCTGCACCGCTTCCCGTTGCGCGGCGTTCAAGTCTTCTAATAGGGTAGTGGACCGCTCTGTACCCGGGATCATCCTGACGTCCGCAGCACAAACATCGGTGTAGCGGAACCGCCGCCTGCCGAAACGTTCAGCAGGGCCTGGCGGGAAAGCCGCACACCGCACCCCTCCACGCGTTCTCCATCCCAGACGTACGGATCGAGATCGAAGTATCGTTCGTCAAACCGCAACCGGCCATCGATAACGGAAGGATACACTTCCCTTCCGACAGATACACGCTCCTGGACAACAAAGGAACCGGAGAGTGCTTCCTGCACAACCGCCAACCACCGTGAGTTGTCGCATTCCCAGCCAAGCACAACTCCTTTGCCGCCATATTCGCCGTTCGGTTTGATCACGAGCTGCTCCCTGTTCTGCAAAATCCATGGAACCAGGTCCACGGAAGAATCATGATACGTGGTTTTGCATTCGCGGACTTTCCGTGTCCAGGGGATGTGGCGCGACAGGGCTGCCGCCACTTCAGGCGCAAATATGTGCGCAAATTCGGGGTTGCTCAAAAAAGCAAACATGCTTTTCTTGAAAAGCATCTGCACGCCAAAGCCATTCGCCATGCAAACCGCATGATCGCGAACTGCCTGAACCACCGGATGGCGCAGCTTGAACTTCTGCAGGAATTCTCCAACCACCACACGCTTGTAAAGTAAATGGACGTGAAAATCCGCGATCACCAGTTGACCGTTCCGGTATTCCAGCTCATCCGGATCCACAATCTTACCTTTACATCCGCGGCGCTCAAAATAATCGAGGAACAGAAGGAACTCGTTGTACGTGGCCGCTCCACGCCAATCTACAATCGCGATGTTGGGAAGGCCGGTGCCGCCCCACCGGTGATACGCGCCTAGAAGCGCATCAAACGCAAGAGAGCGAACCGGAAACGTGTAGAAATCATAGCGTTTGCGAAACTCGTTCAGCAGCGGCATTGCAGCGAATACATCACTGAGCGCATCTCCATAACCCAAACCGCCGGGACTGTCTGCGTTGTATTCCACAAACCGGAATTCCCCCTGGGCGTTCACGAAACCATCCAGCCGCGCGCTTACATCCGGAGCCCCATAACCACAGTCGATTCGAACGGCTTCCTCTTCCTCTTCACTCAAATCAAGATGAGATCGCAACTGTGCGTCGTGGATGAGTCTTTGCCCCAGCGTTCTGATTCCGCACATGATCTGCGAGGAGGCATCACGAACAAACTCATACGTGCGCTGGTCAATCAAATGGGGACGCAACACGCTGCAGGCTGGACGTCCCGCAACGGAAAGCCGCTCATTGTGCGCAGACAGAAGCTCTTGCGTGCTGGAAAGATACTCGCGTTCCAGCAGGTTGTGATAGTGATCGATTGCTTCGCGAATCATGCGCAGGAAATTCAGAGATTCATCAGCGAATCCCAGCGGTACTTCGGACGCTTCTTGCTGGCCTGCTTCGCGCGCAAGATAACCAGATCGGCCATTTCTTCAACCACCCAGGAAAAATACGCCTCGGTCAGAGAAGAAATATCAAAGTCCGGAGCGGAGTTCATAAAATCGATCGCGTAGGGAATCCCATCCCGGACGGCAAACTCGACCGTGTTCATGTCGTAACCCAGAGCCTCATTGATCTTCATGGCGTCAGCCGTTATGCGCTCCACCAGCGAGGGATCCAGCGTTTGATCTACATTGCGGTAGCGTTCAAAATGCGGTTTCCGCGGATCCCAGTTCGTCACGAGGATTTTCTTCTTTCCGATGCAGATACATCGCGCATATTGCTGCCAGTCGATAAATTCCTGAAGCATCATGCAAAGCTGACCGGTACCGTCATAGACCTTAAGCAACTGATCCAGCGAGTCAATCCGGTGCACGTCCTTCCAGCCTCCTCCCCAGTGCGGTTTCAAAAACGCCGGCAGGCCTGTATATTCCACGACCGCATTCCAATCCAGCGGGTATTTCAAGTTGCTGAGGCTGGCAGGAATGATGCTGTCCGGATAAGAATGCGTGGGCAGGATCAATGTTTTCGGAACTGCGATCTCGAGTCGCTGAACCAACGAGGTCCCGAAAAATTTGTCATCTGCCAGGCGCCAGAATGGATTGTTGATTACCACGGTGCCGCAAAGAGCCGCCTGCTTCAGATATGGCTGATAAAAGACAACTTCATGAGAGATGCGGTCCACGATTACATGATATGGACAGGGTTCGTCGATTGTTGCTTCGCCGATCCTGATGTATTCCGCAGCAACGCCCGCTCCCCTTTTATTGATTTCGTCAATCAGCGCATCGGGAAACGATCGCTCACGCCCGACCAAAAGACCTACCTTTAACATATGAGACTTTGCTCCTGAAGGAATGGCCTATTATACAACTGCGTGTGGCGATCCGTTAGATCCTTGCTTTTTTGCGCAGAAATCCTTCAACTTTGAAGAGGATTTTTACCACGGAGGCACGGAGACACGGAGGAATCTCTAAGGTGAGCGCAGCCGCCGTGCCTTCGGGCTCTCTGAAAAAATATTACAAAACAAAAAGCGTTTGCGTCCATTTCTTTTGTTCAGGCCAGTATTGCTTTTTGTTTTGCAATATTTTTTCAGAGAGCAGCGCCTTCGGCGCTGTGGCGGCTGCCTGTCCGTGCTTCTTCTCTGTGACCTCTGTGATCTCTGTGTCAAAATCTTTCGCTGCGTTCTCCGCGTCTCTGCGGTAAAATCCTCTGATGCGGACAACGTTTGTTCTGATTTTCCTGATGTTCACCACGCTTTGCTACGGCAGCGAAGCCGGATGGTCTCAATACGGAATCATCGATATCCACGCGCACATTGGGACCTTTCGCGGATATGATCTCGGCCTGGAAACTCTTCTGGAGAATCTGCGGAGATATGGTGTTCACATGGCGCTTATTTCCAACATCGACGGCGCCAACGCTGCGCTTCTGACAAAAAACCTGACTGAGACGGTATCAAACCGCGCCACAGAGCAGGCTGTCAGGCAATATCCGAAACTGTTGCGTGGCCTGATCTGGGCAAAACCGGAAAGCGGATCTCCATCCGAAATCGAACCCTTTCTTTCTCACAAGCTGGAGAACGGTTCCCCCGTATTTGTTGGAATCAAGTTTCATCCGGAGTTCAACCACTTTTCTGCCGATGATCCACGTGTCGACGGATATTTGAAGCTTTGTGAAAAATATGGGATCCCAGCAGTGTTCCATTGCGGACATCCGGGCACGAACTCCGGCGTGGAGAAGATTTACGCGGCTGCGAGGCAACACCCTTCCGTAAGTGTGATTCTGTATCATATGGGATTCTTCGGACCGTACGAACCTGCAATCACGGCGGCTAAAAAGGCCCGTGCAAACAGGGATGCTTTGTTGTACCTGGAAACTGCACAGGCGGATCCGGATTCAGTAATTCATGCGATCCGCGAGCTCGGCAGCAGCTATCTGCTGTTCGGCACCGACGCCACGTACTATGGCCGCGATCACTATGCGAAGTATCAGACACTCATCGATCGATTGAAACGCGATCTTGCTCCCGAAGACTTCGCAAAAGTTGTGCGGGGCAACGCAGAAGCATTGTTCCATCTGAAATGAAGTTCGAGGAATCGAAGTCGCGGAAGATCTGGCTTCCGGAATGCCGGAGCAGTATTATATTGCTCGAAGGATTTTATGAAAACAAGACTTACAAAACTATGGCGGGAATGGATGAAACCGCTCTTTGTGGTTCTGCTGATTACGAGCGCTTTCCGCTCCGCGGTGGCAGATTGGTACGATGTCCCCACGGGTTCAATGAAGCCAACAATCATCGAAGGGGACAGAATTTTTGTGAATAAACTCGCTTACGATTTTAAGATTCCTTTCACCACTGTGCACATCGCCGACTGGAGCAATCCTCAACGGGGAGAAGTCGTGGTCTTTTATTCCCCTGCCGATGGCAAGCGGCTCGTCAAACGTGTCGTGGGAATGCCCGGAGATTTGATCGAAATGCGGGATAACCGTATCTATGTGAATGGAAGGGTGGCGCTCTACGAACCGCTCGACCGGAAGATTGTCGACTGGATTCCACGTCAGGAACAGCCGGATCATACCTTTGCCGCTGAGGAGATCGAGAATCATTCGCATCCGGTGATGCTTACGCCTGCAAAACCGTCCCTGCGTTCCTTCCAGGCTACGTTCGTTCCCACTGCGCATTATTTTGTCATGGGAGATAATCGGGACAACAGTTTTGATTCACGATGGTTTGGGTTTGTGGAACGGAGCAGGATCGTCGGGCGCGCCTCAACCGTGGTGGCCTCATTGAACCCGGATCATTACTACGCTCCGCGCTGGCACAGATTCTTTACACCGCTCCCGTGAAGAATTTACCGCAGAGATCGCGGAGAACGGGCACGGAGGCCCGCCTCCCCAAGTTGTGGACGAGAGATACAAGTAGATGACAGGCAAGACGATCACTCACTATCGGATTCGGGAGCGCCTGGGTGGTGGCGGGATGGGAGTGGTCTATCGTGCGGAGGACATCAAGCTTGGTCGTGCTGTGGCCCTGAAGTTTCTGCCGGAAGAATTGTCGAAGGATCCGCAAGCTCTTGAACGTTTTCAACGGGAAGCGCGCGCCGCATCAGCGCTCAATCATCCTAACATCTGCACGATCCATGATATCGATGCGGGAGTTCCCACCACAGATGATACACAAGAGGCCTCGAGCACCGGCCAGATTCCGCTTCATTTCATCGCAATGGAGCTGCTGGAGGGTCAAACCCTGAAGCATCGAATTGGGCGCGGATCGATCGAGATTGATGAACTGTTGGAGCTTTCCATCCAGATTGCCGACGGATTAGATGCTGCACACTCGCAGGGAATCATCCACAGGGATATCAAGCCGGCCAATATTTTTGTTACCAAACGTGGTCAGGCGAAGATTCTGGATTTTGGTTTGGCAAAGCTTATGGAAAGAAAGCAAATCGCTCAGGCAGAAGGTATTTCTCTTTTGGAAACTGCAGGAGATCCTGATCATCTGACCGGTCCCGGAATGACGGTGGGAACGGTCGCGTACATGTCCCCAGAACAAGCACGCGGCCGCGAAGTGGATGCGCGGACGGATCTCTTTTCCTTCGGGATTGTTTTCTATGAAATGATAACCGGCCGGCAACCTTTCTGGGGAAATACCTCAGCGGAAGTTTTTGATGCGATTCTGAACAAAGCTCCAATCTCCGTCGTTCGGTTCAATCCTGCATTACCGCCGGAGCTGGAGCGGATCATCAGCAAGACTCTGGAAAAAGATCCGGAGGTGCGATACCAGAGTGCAGCCGAATTGAGAGCGGATCTCAAACGTTTGAAGCGTGACTCCGATTCCGGGAGATCCGGCATGGCAACTGTCGGAACAACAACGATAACGCCGGCGCAGCGACGTCGTATCGTGCCTTTGCTTATCATTCCTGCGCTCGCAGTGATTCTTGCTCTTGCCGCCGCTGCATTTTACTTTCGCAATCATCGCGCTGCGACGATCCGCTCCCTCGCCGTTCTGCCGTTCATCAATGGAAGCGGAGATCCGAAAGCTGATTACCTGAGTGATGGGATTACCGAAAGTACCATCAATAGTCTTTCACAATTGCCGAATGTGAAAGTGATGGCGCGCGGCACGGTCTTCAGCTATAAGGGAAAAGAAGTGGATCCTAGAAAAGTGGGCCGTGATTTGAACGTGGATGCAGTGGTGACCGGAAACATCTTACTGCAAGGGGACACTCTGGTCGTTCATGCAGATCTTGTAAACGTCTCGGATGGTGCCCAGATCTGGGGCGAACAATACAACCGGAAGCTTTCCGATGTTCTGGCATTGCAGTCGGAAATCTCAAAGGAGATTTCTGAAAATCTTCGCTTGAAACTGACAAGCAATGAGCAGAATCGAATCACGAAACAATATACGGAAAACACGGAAGCTTATCAGTTGTATCTCAAAGGACGGTACTACTGGAGTAAGAGAACACCCGACTCATTGAAGAAGAGTCTTGAATATTATCAGCAAGCGATCGATAAGGATCCACAATACGCTCTCGCCTACGTAGGATTGGCCGATACGTATGCGGTGCTGAACGGTTATCAGGTAATGAGCGGAAAAGAAGCTTTTCCGAAAGCCAGGGCTGCAGCGATGAAAGCTTTGGAGTTAGATGATACCCTCGCTGAAGCTCATGTGTCGCTCGGAAATGTGAAAGCGTATTACGATTTTGACTGGCATGCTGCTGAATCTGAACTCCAGAAAGCCATTGAGCTAAAACAAAACTATGCGAATGCGCACTATTTCTATGCCCTAACCTGTTTTGCCCCTGTAGGCAAGCTGCCGGAGGCGATTGCAGAGACAAAAAAGGCGTTGGAACTGGATCCTCTCTCGCTGATTATCAATACAAACTTGGGAAGATTGTACGTGTTTGCCGGTCAATACGATCAGGCGATGGAGCAGTTTCGCAAAACGATAGATATAGAGCCGGACTTTTGGGTATCGCATGCGCGGCTTGGAGACCTTTATATGGTCAGAGGAATGTACAAAGAGGGGATCGCTGAATATCAGACACTGGATGACAATGAGGCTTTTCTTGGTTACGGATACGCTGTGTCCGGCAACAGAGAGGAGGCCCTCAGAATGGTGCAGAAGCTTATAGACATGCGAGCGAAGGGAGAACACAAGTCCGCCTATAGTATCGCTTCAATCTATGGCGCTCTGGGTATGAAGGATGAGGCGTTCCAATGGTTGGAAAAGACGTATGATGAGCGTGACTTCGATTGGGCCATGCTGCGGTATAATCCAGCACTAAACAGTCTTCGCTCGGATCCACGATACGCGGATCTGCTGCATCGCTTGAATCTGACCGAGTGAATCCTATGAATTTTCCGGTCCGTTGCGAACCTACGTTTTCAGATCGGATCGAAGCAGGGGCGTGATTCATCATGCCCCGGTCAACTTCATGCCGGGCCGGCAGTCACTGAGATACACTCAATCCTTTGTGATTATATTGCGATGGACCCACGTACCGTTGTAAAGAGTTTCA
>CAZDDB010000134.1:0-9893 GCA_964504105.1 uncultured Acidobacteriota bacterium | reverse complement strand
ACGCCGGCGTCTCGCCGGCCAGACAAAAAAAGTGCACTTCAATCACCGGCCGGCGAGACGCCGGCGCTACAAACCGTTTCCTGCGATCCTCCATCCTCAATCTTCTATCCTCGAGTTTGGTTGTCGGCCCGAAGGGCTGCGCTGTCTTCATCTGTGGTTTCAATTATACCTCTTCGGGGATGACGATCCACAGAATGATGTAGACGATTGTTCCGGGAAAAGCCGCAGAAAGGATCGACACGAGTACATAAAGAACGCGAACCAGAGTGACATCCCATCCCAAACTCTTTGCAATTCCCCCGCACACACCGGCGATCATCCGGTCACTCTTCGAACGCTCAAGCGCCATCGCAAATCCTCCTATCTATAGAAAACGTTAACGGGCTTGCAGTAGTTCCAACTGTTCTTCTGCATGGTAGGAACTGCGAACGAGTGGACCCGATTCAACGTGGCCGATTCCTATGAACTCCCCTTTCATCTTCCATGCGCGAAATTCATCGGGATGGTAATACTTCTTCACAGGCGCGTGTTTCTTGCTGGGCTGCAGATACTGCCCCAGAGTCAGGATATTCACTCCAATGGAAACAAGATCGTGAATGACTTCTTCAATTTCACCATCTTCTTCCCCCAACCCAAGCATGATCCCGGTTTTTATGATAGAGGACGGATACCATTCTCTTGCACGACGCAGAAGCTCCAATGTGATCTCGTATTTTCCTCCCAGCCGGATCGTGGGATACAGCCGGGGCACAGTTTCGGTGTTGTGGTTCAGAATGTCCGGCGCCGCATCCATGACAGTACGAAGCGCCTCCGGATCGCCCTTGAAGTCGGGGATCAGCACTTCGACCGCACAGCCAGGAACATGTTTGCGAATTTGCCGGATCGTCTGTGCAAAGATACCGGCGCCTCCATCCGGCAAATCATCGCGATCGACAGAAGTAATTACGCAGTGGCGCAGATTCATTTGCCGGACCGCTTCGGCAACGCGAACCGGCTCTTCCAGATCGAGACCTTCCGGTTTTCCTTTTGCCACGGCACAGTAACGGCAGCCCCGTGTGCAAATATCTCCCAGAATCATGAAAGTCGCGGTTCCGCGGTTCCAGCATTCACCAATGTTGGGGCAATGCGCGTCCTCGCAAACGGTATTGAGCTTGAGGTCGCGCATGATCCCCTTGAGACGGTGATAGCCATCTCCACCAGGAAAACGAGCCTTAATCCATTCAGGTAATCTTGGTCTTGTCGTATCCATGAACTGTAATTTCACCACGGAGAACACGGAGGTCGCAGAGCTTAAAAAATTAAGCCTCTCCGTGTTCTCCGTGCGCTCCGTGGTGAATTCATCGCAGAAGATCTTTCATGTGGTAGATCATTCCCTCGCGGCTTTCCGAAGCGAACTCCAGGATTCCCGTATCCATGCGGATGGCATCTTCCGGACACGCCTCCACGCAAAGCCCGCAAAATACGCAAACCCCGAGATCAATATCAAAGCTCAAGGGGTGTTTCTCTATGTTCGGATCCGGATGATCTCCCCCAACGATATAAATACATTTTGCCGGACAAATGGTTTCGCACATCATGCAGGCTACGCAACGCGGACTACCGTCTTCCCGTTTGACCAGCCGATGCAGAGTTCGCACGCGAGGCGACAATGGACGCCGCTCTTCCGGATACTGATACGTTATCGAGCCGCGATCCTTTGTCTTCAATCCAACCATGTGCCTGAGATGAATCCACATATTGATCCAGAAATGCTTTGCTGTGATGCGAAGTCCTTTCAAGATTTCCGGAAGGTACGCATCCTCCCACAGACCCCGCTCTTGCGCAGGAGCAACCTTCATCACTTTTACTTTCAGTTCTTTAGCCACCATAAGTATCCTTTAACAACACAATGAATCCGGTCAAAAAGATATTCAAAAGCGAAAGAGGCAACATGATGTTCCACCCGAGTCTCATCAACTGATCGTAGCGGAAACGTGGAAGCGACCAGCGAATCAGCATGAACAGCCAGATAAAACAGATCATCTTAAAAAAGAAAATAAATACTTGCAGGAGCGTAACCCAGATCGGGGAGATCGCGATGATATGAGATCCGATATGAAAACCATCCTGTGCGAGAAGCGGGAACTGCCACCCTCCCAGGAAAAGGACAGTGACCAGTGCAGCGATCAGGATGGTCTCGACAAAATCAACCAGCATGAACACGCCCCACTTCAAACCGCTGTATTCCGTGAAGTAGCCTATGATTTCCGATTCTCCTTCCGGCAAATCAAACGGCGCCCGTTTGGTTTCCGCAAGTCCGGCCGTGCAAAACAGCAAGAATCCGAGTGGCTGAAGGAAGATCCCCCATTTCGGGAGAAAGCCGAATGCAAACCCCTTCTGCTTGATCACAAGCTCCTGAAGATTGAGGGTTCCAAAAATCATGAAGAGTCCGATCAGGGTAGCGCCTAATGTGATTTCGTAGGAGAACATCTGCGCGCTTCCTCTCAGCGCGCCAAGCATCGAGTAATTGTTGTTTGAGGAATAGCCGGCAAATACGACACCATAGATCTCCAGCGACAGCATCGCAAAGACAAACAGAATGGCGACGTTGGACCCCACAATATAAAGCGGGATCTGCTGGTCACCGATCCGGATGACATTGCCGATCGGGATGACGGCGAATGCCATCAGCGCAAAAAAGAATGAGATCATCGGCGCGATCGTATGCAGAAATCTGTTGCCGCCGGGAGGAACCCAGTCCTCTTTGAGCAGCATCTTGATGGAATCAGCAATGATCTGGAAGAGCCCGATCATCCGAAATGGACCGATGTTGGCGCGGTTTGCGCCGATGCGGTCCTGCATTACGGCGCTTTGTTTCCGTTCGACCCAGGTGAGCAGCGCTGCCAGATTCATGATCCAGAACAGGGTGATTCCAATTTTGATCAGGGATACCCAGACGATGTGCATCAGTCCGCCGCCACTGCCGGCTCGGGTGCCTGTTTGATCACCTGACCCGACAATCCGATCGTGTTGTAATCCATTCCGCTAAACGCCGGAATCTTCGATCCCAGCTCACGGAATACGTCAGACGCCTGCGCTGAAGGGATTTCTACGCCAAGCGCTTTTCCAAGATCACGCAGGATTTCCAGTGTTGGCCGTGACTCCGCCAGCGGGGCCACAGCAGGAAAGATCCGCTGCACACGACCTTGAAAGTTGGTAAAGGTCCCTTCCTTCTCAGCGTATGTGGCTGCCGGAATTGCGAACGTAGCAAGATCGAGGATCTCAGAATGATTGGTTCCGTGATAAATCACCGTGTCCACATGATCCAGTGCTTCGCTGACGAACTTCAACCCAAAATGTTCCACGAGATTCGAATGAAAAATGTATAGAACTTTCAATAGGCCCGTTTTGGCCATTTCCAGAACCGCTTCCACGGGCAATCCTTTCTGCTCGGATAGAATCAGCTCCGCGCCAAGAGTATTGGGATTCTTATCCTTCTTGATCAGGAAATTGTCCTGGGTCGCGTCCGGCTTTGGCTGGATAAAAAAATGCAGCAGCGGAATCTTCAAATGATCAAAGAAGATCTTCCGAACCAGATACAGCTCTTCGTTGGTCATTTGAGGAGACGGAATTACACCTACCGAAGCGGGACCGTGTTGCTCAATCGTCTGTTTGATTTGTTCCACAACGTGCGTCAGAATTTGGCTCCATTCCACCGGTTTCAATCCTTCCTCGTCATGGACCAACGGTTGTTCAATCCGGTTGAGATCAATCCATTTGTAGTTGTAGCGTCCCTCATCGCACATCCAGTAGCGGTTGACCTGTTCGTTGAACCTTGGTTTCAACCGCAGGATCCGGCGTCCGGGAATTTTGTACGATCGCGTTAAATTATATTGGACCCGGATATTGCACCCCATGGAACAACCGGGGCACACGGAAAAACTGTCTTTCAAATACCAGACACTCATCTGGTACCGAAAATCGCGATCCAGCAGCGCACCCACCGGACAGATATCGACAACATTGCCGGAATATTTGTTTTCCAACTGGCGTCCCGGAAAGACATTAACCTCCGACCAGGTTCCTTTGTTGAAGATTCCAAGCTCATGCGTCTTGGATACTTCATCGGTAAAGCGGATGCAACGGGAACAAAGGACGCAGCGTTCCTGATCGAGAATCACATGCGGACCGATCGGAAACGCCTTTTTGCGTTTCATTTTGTTTTCGTGGAGCCGGCTATCATGAAGGCCAAACTTCATATAGTAGTTCTGCAGCTCGCATTCCCCCGCGCGATCACACACCGGACAATCCAGCGGATGGTTCAGCAGGAGGAATTCCAGCACGGACCGCCGCGCTTCCTTGACTTTCGGCGTTTGGGTTGAAACGACCATGTCATCCGTAACCATCGTGCTGCATGCGATCATCAGCTTGGGCATCTTTTCCACTTCCACCATGCACATGCGGCAGGACCCGACAACACGCAATCCCGGATGGTAACAGTAACGCGGAACTTCAATGCCAAGCTGCTCACAAACCTGAATGATGGTCCGGCCTTTTTCGACTGTTGCTTCGCGTCCGTCAATTTTCAGAGTCGGCATATCAGTGGTCCAGCTCTCCCGCGATCATGTTGATCGACCCGAACGTGGGAACAATATCTGCGATCATCAGACCTTCAATCATTTTCCCAAAGGCGGCGACAAAATTGAAACAGGGCGGCCGCACCCGCACACGGTACGGAATATCGCTGCCGTCGCTCACAATGTAAAACCCGAGCTCTCCGTTGCCGCCTTCCACACAGACGTACGCTTCCCCTTTGGGCGGACGGATGCCATGACCGTACATCACCAGCTTGAAATGATTCATAAGACCTTCGATGTTTGTGTAGGATTGCTGTTTGGGCGGAATCACAACCGATTTTACGTCCGGATTCACCTGATAATAGACGCTCCTTTCCTGCCCTTCGAGGTTAGGAGACACATCCACCTGCAGATCGAGCAGATCCTTTACGCGTCCCATTTTCGCTTCATCCACCGTAGAAGCCGGCGGAATTTCATTCCCCTCCATATCGACACTGATCGCTCCACCCGGAATCTTTTCGAGAGCTTGCTCCGCAATCCTCATGCTCTGTTCCATCTCTTCCATGCGGACCAGATAGCGATCAAAGTTGTCGCCATTCTCACCAACCGGAATCTCGAAGTCCAGATCGTCATAAGCCAGGTACGGCTGCGCACGCCGCACATCGTAGGGAACGCCGCATGCGCGAAGCATCGGACCGGTAAACGAATAGGCAAGCGCATCTTCTTTTGAGATGCCGCCGATTCCCTGCATGCGATCGGTAAAAATACGATTCTTGGTCAAAAGACCATCGCAATCTTTCAGCGCATCGCGAACTTTTTGAAATGAGACTACGCAACGTTCTCTGAATCCCTCCGGAAGATCCGCTTTGACACCGCCGATGCGCACGTAGCTGATCGTGACTCTGGCGCCGGTGACATCTTCGATCAATTCGTAGAGATATTCACGCGCCTTCAACATATAGAGAAACACAGTAAACGCGCCGAGTTCCATCGCCGATGCGCCGATGCATGTGAGGTGATCCACCACACGCGATATCTCGCTCATGATCACACGGATGTATTTACAGCGGTCGGTTATGTGTACTCCAAGCAGTTTTTCTACACACATCGCGTACCCGAAGTTGTTGATGAGAGGCGAGACATAGTTCAGCCGGTCGGTCCACGGAATCACCTGTGTATAGGTGACGCTCTCCGCATGCTTTTCAAAAGCGCGATGCAGATATCCGATTTCGAGATCCGCCTTCTTGACAAGCTCCCCTTCCAGATTCAGGACGATTCGCACGACACCGTGCATTGCGGGATGCGACGGTCCCATGTTCAGCATCATGCTGCCGGGGGCGTCGGTTATGACTTGATCTTGGATCTTAATTTCGCTCATTTCTTGGCTTCACTCTGGGCTGCCGTTTGTTGATCGGATAATCTTTGCGAAGCGGATGACCTTCAAACTCATCGTACATCAGAATACGGCGCAAATCGGGATGGTTTGTGAAACGGATTCCGAACATGTCCCAGACTTCCCGTTCCAACCAGTTTGCGATGGGCCAGAGCGGTGTCAATGAATCCACTTCCTCGCCCTCCGCAGCCGGCACTTTCACACGAAGCCGCACATTTTTTTCAATCGAATGAAGATGATAGACAACTTCAAATCGTGGATTCTGTCCCAGATAGTCCACCGCTGTAAGATCGGTTAATGTGGAAAGTTGAAACTGCTCCTTCAGCATTTTCATGACCGGAAGCAGACTTTCTCTGCGAATCACAACGGTATCATCTCCCAGGTAAGAGTGGTAACCGAGGACATCGCCCGGAACTTTTTCGCGGATCGTCTGGATCAGGTTGGTCGTTTCCATAGGCTGATGGATTATACAGCCTGTTTCTGACTCTGGATCTTTCTTTGCAGCTTGATCAGGCCGTCCAGAACGGTTTCGGGACGCGGAGGGCATCCCGGAATATACATATCAACAGGGATGATCGTATCGATCCCTTGAACGGTGGAATAATCATCGTAGAATCCACCGGTGCACGTGCAGACGCCAAAAGCAACGGTCCATTTCGGATTGCACATCTGTTCGTAGATGCGCACAAGGACGGGGGCAATCTTCTGACTAACAGTGCCTACCACCATGAGAAGGTCCGCCTGGCGCGGCGAAAACCGCGGCAACCCGGCGCCAAAGCGGTCGATATCGTAGTGACCCGCACTGACCGACATGTATTCCATTCCACAACAAGCGGTGACAAACGGATAGGAAAAAATCGAAAACTTGCGCGCCCAACCGATGACATCATTCAGCCTGGTGGCGAAAAATGTGTCGCCCGCAAGGATCTTATCTACTTCCATGATAAAACTCCCTTCTTCCACGCATACACAAGGGTCAGAAACAAGAGACCCAGAAAAATGGACATGCTGACAAACGCAACCCAGCCCAGCTCACGAAAAACGATCGCCCACGGGAAGAGAAACGTCAATTCCACATCGAAAACAACAAACAGGAGAGCTACCAGATAAAACTTAACAGGGATCTGTGAGCGAACAATCCGGAATGGCGCCATCCCCGTTTCAAAGGGCTCATCCTTGATTGCACTGTGACTTTTCGGACCAAGGATGCTGGTCAGCCAAACAATGGCGCCGGCCAGACCGCCGGTCACCAGCGCCATCAATGTAAGGGGGACCAGGTCTCTCATTTCACAGACTCTCCTTGTCCAAAACGGTCATGGTGCTGATTTCTTGAAGAGAAGTATACAGGAACTTTAAGGAAAAATTATAGAGAGTCGCGAACGAAAAGTCCAGACGTGGAAGATTCCTCCACATCGCCGATAATTGCAGTATCACGGACCCCGAGTGCGTTCAACTCTGCAACCAAAAAATCTGCTTTTTCCGCAGCAACGGAGATGACGAGCGGACCGGAAGTTTGCGGATCGTAGAGAATCATTTCCTTTTCTTTCGGCAGTTCGTGCTGGAGTTGCACGCAGTCGGCGGAAGCTTGCTTGTTGGAGAGAGTCACACCGGTACGCAGGCCGCGGCCGAACAATTCGATACTGACCGGATACACGGGAACAGAAAGCAGGTTCAGATTGATCCGCATCCGGCTCCCGAGCGCCATCTCACAAAGATGACCTGCCAGACCGAAACCGGAAACGTCCGTGCAAGCGTGAGCACCCACTTCCAGCATCACTTCGGCAGCGGTTTTGTTTAACGCAGCCATACTTCGCAACGCTTCCTCAACTGGCGCGCCGCTGATCAGATCGTTTTTCGCGCCGGTAACGATCACGCCTGTACCGATTTTTTTTGTCAGAACGAGCCTGTCTCCCGGCCTTGCAGTGCTGTTGCGTACAATCCGATCCGGATGAACCAGCCCTGTAACCGAAAGTCCGTACTTCAGTTCTTGGTCCTTCACCGTGTGACCACCGGCCAGTGCGGCGCCCGCTTCCAGAATCTTGCTCAATCCGCCTCGCAAAATATCTGCAAGGATGGAGCTTTCCACTCCTTCCGATGGAAAGCAGCACAGGTTCAAGGCCGTAACCGGACGCCCCCCCATTGCATACACATCGCTCAGCGAATTGGCCGCAGCGATTTGTCCAAACACAAACGGATCATCGCACACAGGCGTAATGAAATCGACAGTCTGCACAAGCGCCATCTCCGAAGACACTCTGTACACACCTGCGTCGTCTGAAGTCTCAAACCCGACCAGAAGATTCGGATCAGGTTTCTCCTCCGGTTCCAGATACTTCAGGATCGTTCTTAAGTCCACCGGACTTAACTTTCCAGCTCACCCACCCGATTTGGCCAGCCTCGTCAGCCGGAATCCTTCTTCCACAATAATCTCCAATCTTCATACTATAAGAGAAGCTCGTTTGCTTGACCAGTGGGTTACACTAAGAAGAGCGCATCCATGGCCACAGCCGGGTTCAGGACAAACAAATCGGATACCGTGAAAGAGGAAACTCTCCCGCCCGGAAAGGACGAAGTATTGTGCGACCGATGCTGCCGGCCGATGTTCCGAATGAGAGCCGTGTACTGGTGCGATCACTGCGGATATAAGACCGACTGCTGCGGAAGCTGAACAACAGTTCTGTGCATTCCTGGAACCTGCGCTTTATATTTGAATTGATGCGGACGGCAATTCAGTTCCATGGGGCTGTCAAGCTCCTTCATGGCGCCGGCGTCCTGCGCGTTGAAAACCTCAAGATCTATGAGCGCGAAAGCGTCGCGTTTTACGGCCTCTCTCAGGATTGTGTTGAGATTCTGGTCAACGAAATGACCGGCACTTTCTTGCCGGATGAAGGCACCGTTTCTATCCTGGGAACAAGCAGCAGAGAAATCGCAGACGAACGTATCTGGTTCCGGTTTATCCAGAACATCGGGATCTACAACGCACAGCCTGTGTTCCAGGAATCGTCCTCAATCGGCGAAAACGTAGCCATGTTGTATCGAGCGCGCGACCGTTCGCTCAATGAGCACAAACTCAGCAGCGAAGTCCTGTGGCTGGCCAACCTTGTTCAACTGACCATTACAGATCTTTCGAAAATGATGGGCGATGCCACGCCGTTCCAGCGGATGAAAGTGCGGCTAAGCCGCGCGCTTGCATATCGTCCGAAGATCGTAATTCTCTGTGATCCTGCCGCCGGGCTTACCACCCCTGTCTCGCAGCAGCTTGTGGATCTGGTCAAGAGGGCAAAACGAAAACTCCGATTCACTCTCATCCTGTTCACTTCCGATGTACGGATTCTGCAACAGCTGGCTGACCGGGTCCTGTTTCTGAATCCAGGGAACGGGTTTTCCATTGAAAACCAGTTGCGCGGATGGTACCATAAGCTCTTTCCATTTGTGGATCCGTCACCGTCGCAATTGCTTCAGTTATCTCGCAATATGCTGCGCTACGGCAGAATACGCAGGGCGGCGGTTCAAAATATCGAAAAACGTTAAGGAGGACTCATGGCCGAATTTACACGGGTTGCAGGCGCGGACGAAATCGCCGCAGGAGCGGGAAAAATTGTGGATGTGAACGGGAATCCCGTAGCGGTGTGGAATATAAACGGCAACTATTATGCATTCCAGAACGTTTGCCCCCACAGGGGCGGCCCTGTCGGAGAAGGGGAAATCGAAGGAAACATCATCACGTGCCCATGGCATGGTTTCCGTTTTGATGTGACAAACGGAGCGTGCGCTCAAAATCCGGCGATGAAGATCAGTACGTACGAAGTTCGCGTGGAAGGCAGTGACATCAAAATCGGGGTCTAGGAATTTCACCCCTGAGACGCAGAGAGCGCAGAGTTTTCTTTTTCCTATCTCTGCGTACTCGGCGTCTCTGCGGTGAAATACTCCGCCATTTTGCGGAG
>CAZDDB010000133.1:0-9954 GCA_964504105.1 uncultured Acidobacteriota bacterium | reverse complement strand
ATCAACGATAACATCACAAAGCAGGCGCTCATTCTACCTCCAGGCGCTGTTGGAATTACACTCGGAGACCAGACGATCATTGCGCAGGGACCCAACGGAGTCGTTTTTGTGCCGGCTTCCACCAGCCCGGTACTGGTTCGTTCGAATCTTGATGATGCCCGAATCTACGGAATTGAGTACACCGTCAATTTCGAATTTGATCCAGTCTGGAGAGCTGGAGCTATACTTACCTATCTTCATGCTGAAGACCGGAGAACAGGGCTGCCTCCGAACATTGAAGGCGGAACACCCGCGCCGGACGGCTACTTCAAAGTGCGATATTCTCCCGAACGAAAAAAAATCTGGTTGGAACCCTTCGTACATTTTGCGTTTAAGCAGGACCGTCTTTCGTCCCTTGATCTTGATGACAGGCGTACAGGCGCGGCACGCAGTCAGACCAGTATCACCAATTTTTTCCGCAACGGCGCCACCGTGCGCGGTCTGGTAGGTCCGGGAGCTGATGGAATTTTTGGCACTTCTGACGATGTCCTGCTTGCAACAGGAGAGACTCTCGATCAAATCCTGCTGCGAGTGCTCGGCCCTGGTTTGCAATCCAACTCGCTTTTCGCTGAGATTCCCGCGTATGCAACGTTGAATTTCCGGTTTGGTTTCACGATCGGCGAGCGCCATAGATTCCTGATTGAGCTGGAAAACTTGACAGACAGGAACTATCGCGGAATCAGTTGGGGTTTGGATGCTCCCGGACGCGGCATCTACGTGCGATACGATCTTGGTTTCTGACGGCAGCAACCACGAAGGAATCCTGCAGAGGCGAGCCCGACGCGTCAGAAACCAAAAGGGTTTGTTCCGCGTCCTACGAAGAACACCAGCCAGCCGATGAATCCGACAAAGAAGGGTTTCTTTGCGTCGTCCCAGTGCGACAGCAAGAAGACCAGCGGAAAGATCGGCAACAGACAGGCGATTCCCCACAGCACACTTTCCCTGAATGCAACGATCAGAAAAATCACCGTGCCGTATACGGCGACCAGCAGCCCCAGAATCGAAAAGATATGCATTTTCTGTTTCCTCGATACCCCTGAAGGCAACGTTCGTGCCAAAGCATCTTCAGACGGAGGGACTGTGTTTGAGAGACAACTGTGTTGCGGTTTATGACTACTTGGTTGTCTACGATTCTTTGCGAAGGATGAAGAAACCGGCGGATGTTTCCACAACACCACTGGCTTGCCCCTGTCTTAGAGTGGACAGTGCTTGCAACAGGCGTGGATCGATTTCTTCGGGTACCGCTTCAACCACCGGTTCCTGCGCTCGTGCTGATGGATGAATCGAATATTCGTGTGCCACAGCTTCCCATGTTTCGCCTGCTTTCAGTTTGCGAAGGATCGTTTCTGCTGCGGCCCTTGTTTTTGTCTGAATGATCCGGAACCGCACCCGGTTGCCAGGTTTGCTTCGGACCAGATCCAGGTTGTGGCGGATCGCTTCATCTTCGGGCGCGAGCCGCGCAGCCTCAGAAAACTGTGCAAGCGCTTCTTCCATCCGGTTTGCTCCACCATACAACATTCCCAACTGATTGTGTGCTTCCGCATCCTCCGGTCTGCGCGAAAGGATCTCTTGAAATTGGGCCATCGCCTCAGATGGACGGCCCGTATCGCGGTAAATCGACCCGAGCCGGAAGCGCGACTCCAAATCATCCGGATGCGCCTTCAATTCCGCAACAAGCAGTTTCTCAGCGGCGCCCGGATTCTTCCGGCGCTGGTACAACCAGGCGAGCGGCTGCACCAGAGTAGGATGATTCGGGGAGACGGCCAGTCCGGCAAGCAGCGCCTTTTCCGCTTCCTTCCAGTTTCCCAAACCTTCCCACGTTTCGGAAAGATCGCGGTAGGCCGGTAAGAAATGAGGCAGCGTTCGCAGAGCGGTCTCCAGTTCCGTACGTGCTTTGTCGTACGATTTCAATCGCAACAAGGACCGGCCCAAATAGTAGTGGATCTCAAAACTGGGGATATTTTTGTCCTTGAGCTCCTGGAATTTTGCCGCGGCCTGATTGTAGCGTTCTGCCTGAAAGGCTTCGATCCCTTCCCGGATCAGCTTGTTGAAGAGTTTGAAGTCTTCAATCTTGCTTTTTGGATCTGCAAGCGGGCCGGTAGAAGGGGCGGCAGGCGCCACACCCGCGTAGCCCAGGCTCGCCAGTTTTTCCAGCGTTTCGGGATCAAGCTCAGAGTGCGCAATGGCTGTTCCTTGCTGTAGTGCTCCCGATTGGGAGAGCCACTGTCTCAGCTCCTGCCGCTTTGCCGCATTGCTGGAGAGTGCATTCCGAAGCTCGCCCGGGTCCTGTTTCAGATCATACAACTCGGCGCGCGGCGCCTCGATATACTTCCACCCCTTTGCGCGGACACCCTGCAGCTTGCTCCATCCGAAATGAAGCCACGGAGTGAACGTCTCGCAGTAGGAAAATAGCTGCGGATCGGCTGTATCCGGAGCCATGAGCCAGGGTCTCAGGGAAATGCCGGAGACCTTTCGGGGAAGTGGGACTTGAAGAAGATTCAGCACCGTTGGAAAGACATCGATCAGACGCGCCTGCATCGAAACTTTGCGCCCTCCCTGCAACACATCCGGCCAATGAATGATCAATGGAACAGAAAGAGTTGAGTCATAGATGAAGAATGAATGCGCATTTTCTCCATGATCCCCCAGACTTTCTCCGTGATCTGATGCCAGAATCAGAATGGTGTTGCGGTCGATCTGTTTTACAATCTTATCCACAATCGAATCCGCATACGCGATTTCACCATCGTAGAGGCGATCGGCAAACTTCGCGATGTAGGGCGCGGGCGGCTCATACGGGAAGTGTGGATCATATAGATGCACCCACGCAAAATAGGGACCGGATTTCCTGTGACGGAACCATGTTGCGAATTCCTGATAGACTTCCTCGCCGCGCTTTTCCAGGTTGAGCGCGAATTGCGTCGGTTGTTTTGCGGGATCCATGCGGTCTTCATAGACCTCAAAGCCACGGTCCAGACCCGATTGCGAGTTGATTACGAAGGAGGCGACAAAGGCGGCCGTCGTGTAGCCAATGTTTTGAAGGACTTCGGCAAGAGTGGGGATCTTTTCACTGAGAGACGCCGCAACGTTATCGTGCACTCCATGCTCGAACGGATTGAGTCCCGTAAAAATGCTGGTGTGGGAAGGACGCGTGAGCGGAACATGAGAGACCGCATTTGTGAAAAGGATTCCTTCCGCGGCGATCCGATCGATAGCGGGTGTTTGCGCTTTGGCGTAACCGTAGCAGCCCAGCCGGTCCGCCCGCAACGTGTCGATGGTGATCAGCAGGACATTTGGCTTGGGCGCGGCAAACCCCTGCGTACAGAAAAGGAAGATTGCCAGCAACAGGGACGCATTCTTCATCCGTATAGTATAGTCAGATGGAAGGGACACCTCCATGTTGGCGATGTTGGTGGGTGTTAGAAATTGCGTGGCTCTAATTCAGACCCCTCGAGACGATTGAATGGTTATCATTGTAATGGGAGTGTCGGGATCAGGAAAGACAACGATCGGGAAGATGCTGGCAGAAAGCCTTGGATGGCCGTTCCTGGACGCTGATGATTTTCATCCAGCGCCCAATGTCGTTAAAATGAGCAGGGGAATTCCTCTCAACGATGCAGACCGGATTCCATGGCTCGAACGCCTTCGCAGCGAGATTCAAATGCAGTTGATACGAGGACAATCTGTCGTTGTCGCCTGCTCTGCTCTCAAGAAATCCTACAGGAGAATCCTATCCCCGGAAAACGAAGCGCCCCTGTTCCTTTATTTGAAAGGAGACTCCAAACTGCTCCGGTCCCGTCTTGAATCACGCGAGGGCCATTTCATGAAAGTAAATCTGCTGACCAGTCAGTTGGAGACTCTGGAAGTGCCGGATGACGCCATCGTGATTGACATTATTCCGCCACCTGAGACCGTCATCCGGTCGATTCAAGACGCGTTAAGGGGCAAACTGGACCTTGGCAAGACACAGGGCCAGGGTGGCGTACCTGAACCTTGATCCCGGTGGTACAAACACGGGCGCCGGCGCATAAAAGTGAGCGGTCCTTTCCAAGAACACAAAGGGCCGGATGGGGAAACTTGCAGATCTGGAGCAAATCAAAATCCAGGCTCGTCCTGGTTACTGTCCGCGGGTGTACCATGTGCCGCCGGGGCCGGTGTAGCTGATTCCTTCCCCCCAGACGACATGGTTTCGGCCTGTAGAATCGACAGCCATTTCAAAATAGTCACCGTATGGGAAGGTGAATCCGTTGGCTCCTTTGTACGGGGCGCCCGAACCGAGATCGGAAATCCGCACGGCAGCGCTCCAGGTTGATCCGCCGTTTGTGGAGCGGCGATACCATGTATTCCAAACATTGGTGCTTCCGTTTCTATCATCTTGCCATGTTACACGGAAATCGCCGTTGACTGTGGTTGCGGCAATTGCCGGGAATGAATTGTTAACGCCGGCAACGCCATTTGAAATTTCCTGACGGGCGCTCCAGGTCGTGCCGTTTGTAGAAGTGCGTACGTACATTTTTTCTGCGGCGCCCGCCAAATCGTTCGCGCTATATGCCAGCACGATCTTGCCGGCGCCGTCGATGGCCATTACGGCTGAAGATCCAAGGAAGCCGAAATAACAGCCGGCTGCCCATGGACAATCGGGCATCTGCTTGGACGTATCCACCCGCGTGGTGATAAAGGAGGCGCCTTGATTTGTTGATTTCAGGACATCGATGTAGGCGTCGCCGGTGTAATCCTGACTGAAATCAACAGCGGAAAAATAGACGTCCCCATTGGAAGCCACGGCTCCACCGTTGTGAAACCAGTAACGTGCGTCGTTATTCGTTTTCACGGGAGATCCAAAGGAGGCGCCGTAATTGTGGGAGGAGACGACGTAACTATCGCTCGAATTATAGGCTATGTAGACATGCTGGCCGTTTGGAGAAATGGCGAGGATCGGTTTGTCGTTCCAGGCAACTTGATCTTTTCCTTTACCGGTAAAAAAGATGGGAGTGGACCAGGAAGTTCCATGATTGGTCGATTTGATGAATTTTACACCGGGCGTATAGGCGTCAAGCCATAAAGCGTAAATGGCGCCGTCGTTTGCGACTTCGATCTCCGGATCATTTTGCGTCTTCTTGCTGACCGGCAGAAATTTGTCCGTGCTCCACGTCATCCCGCTGTCACCGGAACTACGGAAGATGATTACAGGAAATGGACAACCGTTGCAGGCTTTGGGGCCGTTGTAACGCGTGGTCATCTGATACACGTAAGTAGAGCTTGGATCGGCAGCGATTGCGGGTTCCCAATCATCAAAGCCGCTCCAGGCGCGTTCCTGATCCCAGCCGGCAGCGGCAGCCGAGACTGCAGGAGCGTGTTCTACGACAGTCTGGTTCATGTAGGAGATGCCGGTCCACGTCTTTTTCTTTTTTCCTTCTTCCGATTCGCGTGTTCCCGATGTGGCGACAAATCCCATTGCGAGCAGCAATGTCAACGAAAAAAAGCGGCGCGTATACTTGTAGATTTTGTTCGAATCCCGAGTCATAGTTCCCCTCCAATGTGTGCCATCATGCCACTAATAGCGGTATTTAGTCAAATCGCATCGATATGCGGATACCTCGCCGTTCCAGCTCTTGAAAGAACGCTTCCGTCGGAACACTCGTTTCCGGGCAAAGTACACCCGGTGTGGTGATTTGCCGGCGGGCCAGCATCTGACCCACGATCGACAGCGGCACGCCGGTATCGAGGGAGCCGGCCGCCATTTTCCAAACGGGATGTGGCAGAATGATCGATTCTGCGAATCCACGCGCGGGCTTTCCGTCCTTCTCACCACTCATAGAAACCTGCAGGACATCGCAGTCCCGCGGTTCCGAATCAACGGCATTCTGGCTTGCAGCCACTTTCAAAAGCATTTCGCGCGGAGAAACATCGCGGACAAGCGTCTCGCGTGAAGCAAAACCGAGCTGCACAAGAAACCGGACCTTGCGGACAAAATCTTCCGGAAAGGCCACTTTGAAACTAGCTTCTTTGAGATCCGGGAAAGAACGCGCAAACATTGCAACTTCCGAGTGCAGAGTGCACAGCGCCTCCATTCTTCCTACGGGAGATGGGAATTCGATGATTTCCGATCCCGACATCGGAGCTACGGGGATAGCTTTGCCGTTTGTAAATACCATCGGTTCGAGAGCAAACTCATCGAGCACCGTATCGAGCGCATAGGGGACCGGCAACGGTCCGGAGGCAGTTTCGTCCTTACAGGCAACCCGCACGTGAGCTTCGTGCACCCGGTCCATCTTTGCGGCAAGCGCCCCCGCCATCACGTTGGTGATACCTGGTGTGGAACCCATGCCAAGGACGGCTGTTACGCCCGCGGCAACAAACTCGTCATGAAGCGCAAATTGTTTGATCGAACCGTGATACAAACCGCCCAAGTCCGTGTACGGCACACGGGCCCGCAACGCGGCCCGCATGACGGGCACGTTCAAGTAGTAGGTCACGCAGTTGAGCACAACATCATGCCCGTCTATTATCTTTGTAGTACTATCTTCATCGCGGACATCCACGGAGACTGCGCGAATGCGTGGATCGCGGATGGTGAGGTGTCTCGAATCCGCTGCTGTGATCGAGATATCTTCCGCGAACTCCAGCAGGTCGCGGATGGCAACGGCCGCCATCGCCCCAGCCGCGCCCAGCACAATTACCCTCACTCCCTTCGTGTCCTCTGTGTCTGCTTCGAAAATTTCCAAGCTTCAAGCATCAAATTCCAAACAATTTCAAAACCACAAAAATGAAATGCTCCAAACACCCGATTCGGGGACCTTTGGAACATTCGATATTTGGATTTGTTTGGAGTTTGCTGCTTGAGATTTGGTGCTTGTCCGGGCATTTTCATCATTTCAGTTCGACGGCTTGCCGTCATGAATTACTTTGTGGTGAATTTTCTTCAATCGTCTTCTTCTACCTTAATGTCCGGCGTTGTACGGTCGACCTCTTTGAGCGTATCTTCCACCTTTTCCAGGATTTCGTCGATCAGCGGATCCGGAATATTTAGGGCCGGTTCAAAGCGCACCACTTTTGAGTTGGTCAGGGTTCCCGCGACCAGAACGTTGCGACGGAACAGGCCGGAAACGACCTTGTAACCAATTTCTTTGTTTACAAATTCGAGCCCCAGAAGCAATCCTTTTCCGCGCGCCTGTCTGAGGAGGCGGTCGTATCGAATCTGCAGCGCAACCAGCTCGCCAAGAAAATACCTTCCCTTGCGATAGGCCTGACCGGGCAGGTCTTCTTCGAGCGTTACGTTGATCGCCGCAATGCCTGCCGCGCAGGCCAGCGGATTGCCTCCAAACGTGGATGTATGGATGAAGGGATTCGGTTCCAGCACCTGCCAGATCTTTGGCGTGGAAATAAATGCGCTCAACGGCATCACACCCCCGCCAAGCGCTTTTCCCAAACACATAATGTCGGGAACGGTATTCCAATGTTCCACGCCGAACATCTTTCCGGTTCGGCCCATGCCTGTCTGGACTTCATCCGCAATCAGCAGAGCTCCATATTCATCGCAGGCTTTTCGGATACGCGGCCAAAAATCATCGGGAGGGACGATCGCACCGGCTTCCCCCTGCACGGGTTCCATGATGACGCCGGCAACACCTTTTCCTGTGGCGTCGGCCTTGTACAGCTCATCTTCCACCGCTTCCGCATCTCCAAATTCCACAAACTGAATTCCGGGAAGCAAAGGAAGGAAGGGTTCGCGATATTCCCATTTGCCCATCAGGCTGAGCGATCCGCAGCTCTTTCCGTGAAAGCCCCGGAGGGAGCTGATGAAATTGGTCCTGCCGGTTACTACTCGCGCCAGTTTCAGCGCGCCTTCCACCGCGTCGGTGCCGTTGTTGATGAAGAAACAGTACTGAAGATCGCCGGGTGAAATTTCTCCCAGCAATTTTGCGAGCGCTCCCCGCAACGGATCCAGCAGCTCCTGACTGGAAAGCGGCATCCGTCTCAGCTGATCCGCGACCGCCTTTACGATCTTCGGATGACGGATTCCGGCGCTGTAGATGCCGTACCCTCCGAGACAATCGATGAATTTGCGCCCGAGGATATCTTCGAACAGCGAGCCTTCCCCCACCCATTCCAGAGCGGGCTCATCGCGCATCTCAACTACCGACTTACGGTAATCCAGGTAGCCGCGATTGTAATAAAAGGAAAAATTCTCAATCGTTTCTTCGATGATCTGGTGTTTCCGTTCCTCCGAGAAACTGTCTGAAGAAATGACGTCAAGCCATTTTTGAGATTCTAACAAAACTTCTTTTTCGTTCATGATACAACTCCATTCGGTCTAATAGGATTGCACAGGGATCCGGCCGGCCCGCTAATAATCCCTGGCCAGAAATGGAGTTAGTGCACGACTCACACTTTGGTTCCTCATCTTTGGAAATGCAAAATGAAAAGTGCAAAATGCAAAATGACTATCACGGACTTTCGGACGCCATCTTGCATTTTGCATTTTGAAATTTGAATTTTGGAAGGTTTCACTGTAGCGCATAACCAAGCACCTCGAGTCCTTCGGCGATTTGGTCATCTGAAATGACCAGTGGCATGAGCGTCCGGATTACGTTGCCGTGAGTTCCCGCAGCCAGGACGATCAGGCCGTTTTCGCAGCAGCGGCGGATAATTGTGTTGGTGAGCTCCAGATTCGGCTCTTTGCTCTTCCGGTCTTTGACAAATTCGAGGGCCATCATGGCTCCCAGTCCGCGGATGTCGCCGACAGATGGATGCGATTCCTGAAACTGCTGGAATGCTTCGCGCACTGTGCTGCCGATTTGAACGGCGCGTTCGGCCAGTTTTTCCCGTTCCATAAATTCGACGGCAGCGAGGGCCGCCGCGCAACTTACCGGGTTGCCCGCGAACGTTCCTCCAAGACCGCCGGTCTGTGCGTGGTCCATGATTTCTGCGCGGCCGGTGACTGCGCTGAGAGGAAACCCGCCTGCAAGTGATTTTGCCATTACAATCAGGTCGGGTTGCAGGTCATAATGCGCCGACGCGAACATGGATCCGGTCCTGCAGAACCCGGTCTGCACTTCATCCGCGACCAACAAAATTCCGTGCTTCTTGCAAAGATCCACAAGCGCGCGAACATACGCGGGAGGCGCAACAACAAAGCCTCCTTCCCCAAGCACCGGCTCCAGCACAACACAGGCAACACTTTCCGGCGCAACATGCGAGGCAAAAAAATCATAGAGAATTCCCGGATCGGAAGAACCGGGAACGCGATATTCGTAAGGAAAAGGCAGGCGGTAAATCTCCGGAGCAAACGGGCCAAACCCGAACTTGTATGGCTTGACCTTGCTGGTCATACTCATCGCGAGCAGCGTGCGCCCGTGAAAGGCATGCTCAAACACCACAACGCCCGGCCGTTTTGTAAAGTGGCGGGCGATCTTCACGGCATTCTCAACACCTTCGGCGCCGCTGTTGGCAAACATCGTTTTTTTCTGAAAAGATCCGGGGGTAATGCGGTTCAGCTTTTCGGCAAGAAGGATGTAGCTTTCGTACATCGTCACGCTAAAACAAGTGTGCGTGATCTTTTCCAATTGATGGCGCGCGGCATTTACAACTTCCGGATTACAATGGCCGACATTCATCGTGCCGATTCCACCCGCAAAATCAATGAACGTATTGCCGTCCACATCGTGCAGAAGAGCCCCCTCGGCCCGATCTACAAAAACGGGAGTGGAGTTGAAAATTCCGCGCGGGACATTCTGTTCCCGTCGTTTCAGCAATTCAACAGACTTTGGCCCGGGCACAGAAGTCTTTAACTGTATGCATTTCGACATACCGCTCTCTGCTCTTTTGCGAAAACTGTTTGACCGCGCCTCAGCGACGCGTTTGGGGAGGGGCCGCTGGACGCTATCGAACGGATTCGTTCATTCTATCGATGTT
>CAZDDB010000132.1:0-10060 GCA_964504105.1 uncultured Acidobacteriota bacterium | reverse complement strand
AGCGCAAGCGGGCGGAGGAAGAGCGCGCCAAACTTTATCAGCAAATCGCCAATATCCTCGAGTACATCACCGATGCATTTATATCGCTGGACAACAACTGGCGCTTTGCCTACGTGAATGAAAAAGCAGCGCAGATCCTCAACCGGCGGCGCGAAGATCTGATCGGGAAGCATGTTTGGACAGAGTTTCCAGAAGCGATCGGGGATCCGTCTTATCATGCCTACTACAAGGCAATGGCCGAACAGGTTACGATCCATCTGGAAGAGTACTACCCGCCGTATGATCGTTGGCTCGAAATTCATATTTATCCCTCAGAAGACGGGCTCTCCATCTTTGTCCGGGACATTACCGAGCGCAAGCGGGCGGAGGCGATGTTGCGCGAAAGTGAGGAACGCCTGCGGCTCTTTATAGAACACGCGCCTGCCGCAATTGCAATGTTTGATCGAGACATTCGTTACATTGCAACAAGCCGGAGATGGTTGAGCGATTACAGGCTTGGGAACAGAGATATTATCGGCTGTTCTCACTACGATGTTTTTCCTGAGATTCCTCAGCTCTGGAAGGAGATCCATCAGCGCTGTCTGGCAGGCGCCGTTGAAAGCTGTGAAGAAGATCCATTCCCCCGTCCGGATGGAACGACCGACTGGGTTCGCTGGGAGATTCGCCCCTGGTATGACAGTACGGGTAAGATCGGCGGAATTATCCTCTTCAGTGAATTGATTACCGAGCGCAAGCGAGCTTTGGAGGAAATCAGGAATTCGCGGGAACAACTTCGGCAACTGGCTGCGCATTTGCAGTCGGTTCGCGAAGAAGAAAGAACCCTTCTCGCACGCGAAATCCATGATGAGCTCGGTCAGAGTCTGACCGGCTTGAAGATGGATCTCGCCTGGGTTGCCAACAAACTCCGAAAGGATCAGGATAAACTCAAGGAAAAGACGCGGGGAATGTCCGGACTCATCGATTCCGTAATCCAGAATGTGCGGGAGATATCTACGGAACTCAGACCAGGAGTCCTGGACGATCTCGGACTGATTCCTGCGATTGAATGGCAAGCCCAGGAGTTCGAATCGCGAACCGAAATCCGTTGCAAGTTTACGTCAAATCTGCAGGATCTTTCCCTGGACCGGGATCGTTCTACCGCTGTGTTCCGGATCCTCCAGGAAGCTCTGACGAATGTGGTGCGTCATGCTCAGGCAAAAAATGTGGAGATAGAAATAAAAGAAACCGATAGTCAGGTGGTTTTGCAAATCAGGGACAACGGCAGAGGAATCAGCGAGAGTGAGATTGTTGATTCGAAGTCTCTTGGGCTTTTGGGAATCAAGGAACGCGCTTTTCTTTTAGGAGGAGAAGTTCATTTCTTCGGGATTCCCGGAAAGGGAACGACTGTGACGTTGCAGATCCCCATGCAGGCAAACGATGAGAATCTTAATAGCCGATGACCACGCCGTAGTGCGTAGAGGCTTGAAAGACATTCTGACGGAAGCGTTCGGAAAGCCCACAGTCGGAGAAGCTTCGGGCGCGGCAGAAGCGCTGCAGCTTGTCCGCAAACAAAACTGGGACCTTGTCATCCTGGACATCAGTATGCCCGGCAGAGGCGGACTCGATGTCCTGAAAGAAATCAAGGAGGAACGTCCCAGGCTCCCCGTGCTGATTCTCAGCATGCATCCGGAAGATCAGTATGCCGTGCGAGCCCTCAAGGCGGGCGCTTCCGGTTATTTGACCAAACAGAGTGCCTCCGAAGAATTGGTTCAGGCCGTCAAAAAAATCAGAGAAGGGCAAAAATACATCAGCCCATCTGTGGCGGAAAGACTGGCCTTCACGCTGAAAAAGGATAGTGAAAAGCCTCCCCATGAAGCTCTCTCCGACCGCGAACACCAGGTCCTGTGTATGATTGCTTCCGGCAAGACTGTCAGCGAAATCGCCCATGAACTTTCCCTCAGCGTAAAAACGATCAGCTCGTACCGTTCCCGCATCCTGGAAAAAATGGGAATGAAGAACAACGCCGAATTAACCACCTACGCCATCCGCAACCACCTCGTCGACTAATATTCTAATTAATTCAATCTAATTGCTGTTGTAGGACAAAAGACGGCAGAAATTGGTGAATGATTCCTGCAACAAAAACAGAGTCTCGCTGGTTCTCCTTCAAACTTTCACCGCGTATCCTCTTACCATGCCAGGAATCAGAGTGCTGATCGTTGAAGATTCGGAGATCATTCAGCAGCGGCTGATGGACCGGCTTGCGCCGTTCACGGGTCTTGAGGTAATCGGCCTGGTACAACATGCAACAGAAGCGGAAGAGTTCATACAAACTCTGAAGCCCGACGTTGTGATTCTGGACATTCGCCTCCGGTCAGGAAACGGTATCGATGTACTGGAGAGAATCAAGGGAGATTCGGTGCGGCCCGTTGTTATCGTCATAACGAACTTTTCCCATCCTCAGTACAGAAAGAAATGCCTTGAAGCAGGCGCACAGTATTTTTTGGATAAGTCTACGGAATTCGAAAGGATCTCGCAGATCTTTGAAGAATTGATCAGGCAACGGGCAAATCATGATCAATAAGCCTAGAGTCCGGGTTCTGCTGGTGGAAGATAATGCCGGCGACGCCCGTTTGGTACGGGAAATGCTGGCAGAATCTGAAATTACGCACTTCGAACTGGTTCACGTAGATCTCCTGGGAAAATGGTTGGAGTATCTGGCGCAGGAGAATGTGGACGTTGTTCTGCTGGATCTGTCCCTGGCAAATACTCACGGTCTGGTGGCTATTTCGCGCACTCTCTCGAGCACTCCTCATGTGCCTGTCGTTGTCCTGACAGGGCTCAACGATGAAGAAGCTGCGACGAAAGCAGTGAGAGAAGGCGCACAGGACTACCTGATCAAGGGACAGGTAGACAGTCCTCTGCTGGTTCGCGCGATTCGCTATGCGATCGAGCGCAAACGGACCCAACAAGAACTGCGGGAATCCGAAGAAAAATATCGTGCCCTATTCGAAGAATCAAAGGATGCAATTTATATCAGCATTCCCGATGGTCGATTCATTGACATTAACCCCGCCGGAGTGGAACTGCTGGGATATTCTTCCAAAGAGGAACTGCTTCAAATCGATATCACCAGAGACCTCTATTTCGATTCCGCTGACCGCAAAGCTTATCAACAGGAAATCAGGCAGAAAGGGTATGTGAAGGATTACGAACTGACGCTGAAACGAAAAGATGGCCAGAAGCTTACCGTCCTTTCCACTACCATAGCCATCCGTGACGAAAAGGGAAACGTCGCAGCCTACCGAGGAATTTTGTCATATCAAACAATTGCAGCAGCAACTGCTTCAATCTCAAAAAATCAAAGCGATCGGAAGGCTTGCGGGCGGTGTGGCGCATGACTTCAACAACATCCTGATGGCAATCGGCAGTTACGCTGAACTGATTCTCGCAAAGGCCATTCCTGAATGTCCGTCACGCCAGGAGGCATTCGAGATTCAGAAAGCGGTGGAACGAGGCGCACAACTAACTCGCCAGCTTTTGGCCTTCAGCCGTAAACAGATCCTCAGCCCAAAAATATTGGACCTGAATCAATCGATCTCCAATATCGAAAATATGTTCCAGCGTCTCATCGGGGAAGATGTGGAACTGGTAACCGTCCTTGCGGAGAGCTTAGGACGAGTGAAAGTCGACCCCGGACAGATCGAACAGGTCCTCATGAACCTGGCTGTCAATGCGCGCGATGCCATGCCAGCGGGGGGAAGGCTCATCATCGAGACATGCAATGTCGAGCTGGAAGAAGAATATGCCCGCAGTCATATGGGCGCCGTGCCAGGACGGTATGTCAAGATTGCGATAACTGACAACGGCCACGGAATGGATGATGAACCCGGCAAAGGAACCGGTCTTGGCCTGGCCATGGTCTACGGGATCGTAAAACAAAGCGAGGGTTATATCCAGGTTTACAGCGAGCCGGGCCATGGGACTACGTTCAAAATTTATTTTCCCCGCGTAGACGACTCGGCGGAACTGCTTGCACCACCATCCTCGTCTGCTTCCGAACCGCAGGGGCGCGGCGAAATCATTCTTCTGGTGGATGACAACGAGTCCCTGCGGGGCGCAGTTGGGGCTTTGCTGGAAATGAAAGGCTACCGGGTTTTGGAGGCGCCGCACGGACACAAAGCTCTTGAAGTTTCAAGGCATTATACCGGTTCCATTGATCTGCTCATCACCGATGTCATCATGCCCGAAATGAGCGGGCGCGAATTGGCAGAGCACCTGAGTAGGGAGCGTCCGGGTCTGAAAGTCCTTTTCATGTCCGGTTATACCGATGAAGCCATTACCCGCCACGGTCTGCTCGATTCGAATTCTGCCTTCCTTTCCAAACCTGCCACCATGCAAACTTTGCTGCTGAAAATCCGCGAGCTTCTTGGCGGCGGAGAGGAAAAATGAGGATCCGAAAATTCCTGAAACACTGCACGGTGAGAAAGGGGTGAGATTCTATTCTATGGGTACAGAGGAACATTACCTTTTGGGGTTCGAAGTCAAACGAACCATATCACGCGATATGCAGCCCAGCGCTAACGTCAGCGGTTGGCCGGCACGCACTGAGGAGCAACGTTATGGAAAATTCAAAATCTGAAACAGTCCGGGTCCTGCTGGTAGAAGACAACTTTGCAGAAGCGCGTTTGATTCAGGAAACCCTGAAGGAATTGCAGACGGCTGACTTCCGGATCATCCATGTGGATCGGTTACAGAAGGCGCTGGAGCGTCTGGGTCAAAACGAAATCGATGTGATTCTATTAGATCTATCATTGCCCGATGTACAGGGACTGGAAACAGTAGAGCGAACTCTAACTGCGGCGCCTCATCTGCCGATCGTGGTCCTTACCGGTCTGGATGACGAAACAATCGCGGCGAACGCAGTAAAAGCCGGGGCTCAGGATTATTTTGTGAAGGGACAGGCGGACGGCAATGTTTTGGCGCGGGCAATGCGTTATGCCATCACCCGCAAGCGTGCGGAGGTAGACCTGCAGGATTCAGAGCGGCGATATCGACTTTTGTTCGAGAGCAATCCGCACCCGATGTGGGTTTACGACCTGGATACCTTTTCTTTTCTTGCAGTGAACGATGCCGCAGTTGCACATTACGGGTTTTCGAGGGATGAGTTTATTTCGATGACAATCAAGGACATTCGTCCACCCGAAGACATCCCCCGTCTTGTGGAGAACGTAACGAGAGTGGCCAAGGGAGTTGATGAGGCGGGGATCTGGAGACACCTGAAAAAAGATGGAACGATCATCGATGTTGAAATTACCTCGCACACTCTGATCTTCGGTGGTCGAAAGGCTGAGCTTGTTTTGGCAAACGACGTCACCGAGCGCAAGCGGGCCGAAGAAGCGCTGCGTGAGCAAGCGCGTATTTCGGCATTCAACTCCGATGTCGGAATGGCCATCACTCAAGACAAACCTTTGCCGGTCATTCTGCAGGCTTGTTCGGAGGCCATGGTTGCTCATCTTGGCGCTGCCTTCGCACGAATCTGGACATTCAATAAGGATACGGATGTACTGGAACTGCAGGCAAGCGCCGGCATGTACACTCACCTGAATGGCTCCCACGGCCGTGTACCAGTAGGAAAGTTCAAGATCGGACTGATCGCACAAGAACGCCAACCCCACCTGACGAACGATGTGGTTCATGATCCCCGAGTGGGTGACCAGGGTTGGGCCCGGAAAGAAGGCATGGTTGCGTTTGCCGGCTATCCGTTAATCATAGCAGAGCAGCTTGTAGGCGTTATGGCCATCTTTGCACGCGCACCACTGAAGGAGACAGTTCTACAGGCAATGAGCACGGTTGCCGGCCACATCGCGTTGGAAATCCACCGCCATCATACCGAAAAAGCACTCCGCATGTCCGAACAAAAGTACCGTGCTCTCTTTGAAGAATCCAAGGATGTTGTCTTCATCAGCACGCCGGAAGGAAAGTTCCTGGACATCAACCCCGCCGGCGTAGAGTTGTTCGGATACTCTTCCAAAGAGGAGCTTTTGCAGATTGATATCGGCCGTGACCTTTACGGGGACCCGGAACAGAGAAAACGACATATGGAACGGCTGAGGCGGAATGGCTACCTGAAGGACTGTGAAAACTCAATGAGAAGAAAGGACGGTACAAAACTGGTTGTCCTGGAAACATCCACAGCAATCAAGGATGAAAACGGGCATCTCATCGCTTTGCGAGGGATCATGCGCGACATCACTCACATGACGGATCTTCAGCACCAATTCCTGCAGTCACAGAAAATGGAAGCAATCGGTCAACTTGCCGGTGGCGTCGCGCACGATTTCAACAATACGCTTATGGCGATCAGCGGTTATTCGGAATTGCTGATGATGAAGCTGAAAGAGGACGATCCCAATCGAAGGATGGCCTCCGAAATCCAGCGGGCAACGGCGCAGAGCGCCGGTCTGACGCGGCAGCTTCTCGCCTTCAGCCGCCGGCAGATCCTGGCTCCCAAAATCCTCGCCCTGAATGAGTCGATATCGGCCATGCAAGATATGCTGCAGCGTCTCATCGGTGAGGATATTGAACTTCAAGTCTCCCATGATATGAACCTGGGCTTTATGAAAGTCGATCCCGGCCAGATCGAACAGGTCATTCTGAACCTCGCCATTAACGCACGGGATGCCATGCCCCGAGGGGGCAGGCTGGTGATTCACACAAGCAACGTGGAGCTGGATGAACAGTATGCCGCTTCGCACGTTGGGGTTTCTCCTGGGCCTTACATCCTGCTTGCGATCGACGACACGGGAACCGGAATGGACGAAGCTACTCTGTCTCGTGTTTTTGAGCCATTCTTTACTACGAAACCCGAAGGAAAAGGCACCGGACTCGGATTGTCTACTGTGTACGGAATCGTAAAACAAAGTGACGGACACATCTGGGCCTACAGTCAACCTGGCTTGGGCACCTCCTTCAAAATTTACTTCCCCAGGATTGATGAATGGAGTGACAGGCAAATACCGCCATTGCACATTTCTCAGGATATCACCGGACGCGGTGAAACAATTTTTCTGGTGGATGATAACGAATCTGTTCGAACTGCTCTGGCTGCTCTTCTCACCCAAAAGGGCTACAACATAGTAGATTTCGATCATGGAGTGAAGGCGCTGGAATGGGCCAGTCATTCTAACCGCCCGATCGACTTGCTCATTACCGACGTCGTCATGCCGGAAATCAACGGTCGCGAGCTGGCCGAACGCATGAGAATCGCAAGACCGGGAATAAAAGTCCTTTTCATGTCCGGTTATACCGTTGAAGCGATTTCCCGCCATGGTGTGCTCGATGCAAACTCAGCTTTCCTTTCCAAACCTGCTACGATGGAAGCATTGCTTCTGAAAATCCGCGAGCTTCTCGATAGTGAAGCACGCACTTCTGAAACTTCAGGATGAGGTAAATATGTGGAACACAACCGTCCGGCCCATATTTAACCACTCGGTTAAATATTCATGCGCGAAGTCTACGGTAATCTTCGTGCGACGATGCGAAAGCCGCGTTCCGGTGTGCTGTGCTCCGGTTGAAACGTATCGCGATAAGCAAGCGTAAGAAGCGCAACGCTGGCGTTGTACCACGAACCGCCCCGGACTACCCGCAGCCCTGCTGTGTCATCGTGGTTCCGGTCATCGTCTTCATACGGTCGCTCGCGGTTGTACGGACGGACCACCGATTGAGTCCATTCCGCAACATTCCCGGACATGTGATACAAACCATACCGGTTGCGGCGAAATTGAACCGGCGAATCCCGGATTCCGATCACAGTGACCGCGGCGTCAGGATTCTTTTTCCAATTGTAGAACGGCACTTCTTTGTCGCTTAAACTCCTGCTCAACCCGTAATCAAAACTGTCGGGGCCACGCGCGGCCTTTTCCCATTCGGCTTCCGAAGGCAGAGCAAACATCCACTTCCCCTGACCCAATTTCCGGGTCAGCCACCTGCAATATGCATTCGCTTCAAACCACTTTACGTCCGTTGCCGGCTGATCCGGCTGACCAAAGCGCCCGTATTCAGGCTCCATCACAGTCAACATTGCCGAAGAGCGAGAAGGATTCTTTCGCTTCCATCGCTTCGCCTCTTTTGTCCAGTTGGATTCATCCTGATAGCCATCACGTACGAACTCCCGGAACTGTTGATTTGTAACTTCGAACGGAGAAACAAAATATGAAGTGAGCCATACGTAGTGCGGTTCCTGCGGGTTCAGGCGATCACCAAGCAGGAAGTGTCCGCTGGGAATGTAAACAAAATCACCGGACGGCAACTCGGTTGGGTAGTGCCGAACCGTCACCGCGAACGAGCCGTCCTCATCCGGACCGCTCCTGTAGCCACTCAATGGGATCGGATAGTAGAAGGTATGACCGGACGCAGCAGCCATCAAGAAATAGTTGCCCCGCTCCAACCAGATATGCATTCCATCAAAACCGTGGATTTCTTTCGCTTTGTCCAGGTAAGCGCCTGCACGAAAAAGGCGAAGGCGCGCATGCGAAAGATTGGAAACGATCAGCTCGGTTTCACCCTGATCGTAGTGAAGCTGCTCCTTGCGCTGGTCTTCCACATAACGAAATCCGAAAAGAATCCCTGCCGTCGCGACCGCTGCGAATGCTGGAGCAATTGCGTACCATTTCTTCATAGATCCTGTTGCTTCAACAACCGTGACGAAAGGTATAAAGGAAGGACAGTCCAGAAAACAAGACCGGCTGCAATGAGCATCATGCTTGCGGCTTCCCCGCCAAAGAACTTAACGAATGCCGCCCCCGCAGCTCCAAAAATTTCCTTGCCGTCCAGAACCATCAAGCTGCCTACACGCACCAGATCCACAGGATTTCCAAAAAGAGCCAGAAACAAAAACTGGTTCGCGTTTCTCTCCTGCAGTAAAAAAGTGCCACCGATCACCAGCAGATCGTAAAACAAAACAAAGAAAAACCAGAGGAACAGGGTCACTCCAAACGCCTTTGCTTTTCTGCGGCAAAGCATGGCAATCAAAGAGGACAAAACAAGAAAAACCAGGGCAAGCGCGAGTGCAAAGACGATCAACAAAGGATATCGTGTTGCTCCTTCCGATCCCGTGTTCGCTGAAACGATCAGCCCAGCCAGACCAAATCCGATCAGTGTGGCCGTAGTTATTGCCGCAAAAAGGCCCGAAAGTTTTCCCAGAAGGATTTCGGGACGCGTGACAGGTTGTGCAAACAAAAGCTCCGTTGCGCCCTGATCGCCGGTAAAACTCAACGTTCCCATCGTCAACGAAACCAGCGGAATCAGATAGAGCACCAGATTGAGCATACTTGCTGAGGTACGAACAAAACCTTGAAAGCCTGTTACTCCCGCCGTGACCAATCCAAAATACGAGATGGCCAGTACCAATAGCGCGAAAATAACCGCAAACAATAACGTCCATCTGTTGCGAACGTTGATCGTGAATTCTTGCTTTGCAATTGTTCCGATTGTTTGTAGATCCATAAAGGCCTCTGTAGCGCCGGCGTCTCGCCGGCAATTTCACTATTTGCTCGCGCATGTTGCCGGCGGGACGCCGGCGTTACAAACCTCTCCGTGTGACTCCGCGGCTGCCTTTTCCGCACTGCCACGGTCCCGGAATGCGATGATACCGCCGCTCATCGGTGTCTCAAATTCCGGCGAATGCACATACATAGCCTTATTGCCTTCCAGCCATTCACCGGAATCAAAATCCGCCACAAAATATGCCGCGGGTGTCTGCGAGTGCTGTTTCAAATAACGGACCATGCACCCGATTTCATCAAATTTGAAAACTTCACCTTCCCTGTTGATGAACTCAGCCGCAAACCGTTTCTGCGAAATCGCCATCTTACAAAACATGCACATCTCACCTGGCTCGATTTCCACGGCCTTCAACTCCTGTGGACTGCACCCACCGCAAATCACAAGAATCAGGCAGCAGACTCCAAACAACATCGCGACCCTCCATCTTCTATCCTCCATCTTCTATCCTCCATCTTCTATCCTCCATCTTCCATCCTCTATCCTCCATCTTCCATCCTCTCGCCCCGGAGAAACC
>CAZDDB010000131.1:4949-10063 GCA_964504105.1 uncultured Acidobacteriota bacterium | reverse complement strand
TCCCGGAACCGAGATATCTTCTTTCCTGGAGGGACTCAAACGGGCGGTTGCAATGCGAGCAGAAAGCAACACTGGAAAGGATACCTTGAGAGTGGAGCAATTGCAATTCAATATACCGTGCCAGGAAATCAAGATTCTGCTGATTTTGAACCGCGTGTTCGATATTGAGAAGAATCTTGAATGCCTGCGGATTCCGTTCTCGTTCGGGATAAAATTCGTGGACCAGCTCCGCAAAATAAGACAGATAATAGCTGGTTCGGAGCTTTCGTTGTTTTTCGAAAGGAGAGTAAAGGATCTCGGCCTTATCGAGAACCAGCAGATCGCGATTTTCCTTTTCATGGAAGATCACGCGGAGATGTGTAAACAGTTCTAACGCCGCGCCGAACCGGTTCCGGAGCCTTCGTGCGCCGCGCGCGACCAGCCTGATTTTTCCAAAATGCCTGGTAAACAAAACCACGATCTTGTCCTGTTCCGCGAGTTTGTAAGTCCGTAAGACAAACGCTTCGGTAGAAACGAGCGGCATTAACGCGAGCTGACGTAGAGTCTCTGTCCCGGAACGATGTTGTTGCGGTTCAGACCATTCAACTGCCGGATATTTTCCACTGTGGTGGCAAACTTGCGCGAGATAGAAAAAAGTGTATCCCCGCGCCGGACAACATAAGCTTTCTGGCTGTACTTGGTGGTTTTCCCCGAAGACGACGGTTCCTTCTTCACCGAAGCGGTCGCGACAGCCGGAGCTGCCGGTTTGCTGCCGCGAACCTTTGCCATCAGACCGGGCAGATCGTTAAACTGTCCTGCGGGAAGGCGAAGCTGGTACCCGGCAGGGATGGAGCGTCTGGAAAACAGAACGGAAGATGAAAGGGCGGGATTGTGCGTCCGCACTTCTTCGCGGCTGAGTCCCGTGTGAGATAGAAGCGCGGTCATCGATAAAGGTTGAGATAATTTGATGGAATCGGAAAGAACCGGCTTTTCGTATTCGATGGGACCAAAATAAGTATCCGACTGTTTCATCACCCGGCAGGCGGCGACAAACTCTCCGTAGAAGTTGCGCGAGGCAAACCCAAAATAACGCCCGTTGTATCCGTTTATGATGTCCATAAAGTTGCTGCTTCCCACGGTTTTGATAGCTTTGGAAATGCCCTGTTGTCCGTGGTTGTAAGACATGATCGAGACAGGCCATTTGCCAAACATCTGATAACTCCGTTTCAGATACCGTGCTGCGCCGCGGGAGGCAATCACCGGATCGAGCCGCTCGTCCAGATCGGAGTTCACTTTCATATAGAGTTTCGCTGTTCCCGGCATAAACTGCCAGATTCCTGCGGCCCTGGTTTTAGACAGGGAGGCGTTATTAAAAGAAGACTCTACCAGCGGCAGGTACGCAATTTCTTCCGGCAGCCCTTCCTCACGGAACACCTGCTTGATCTCTTTGAGATAACGGGTCATTTGCGAAAGGCCTTTACGGAATCGATCTTTGATTCCTTGCTGAATGCGGATATTTCCGGCTGCGGTCCTGAATTTGTCCCTGTTGCCAACGTTCCTGTACAGCGCGTAAATCCGCGCATGTTCTTCCGATAGATTATACGCTTCAGGATCATGCGCCAGGTCCAGCAGGATCTTGCGTATGGAATTGACGCGGTCATCCAGGTTGGTGCGCGCCGCCAGTCGCAGAAGGTAGTTTTCCTCGGGCATTTCCAGCACCGCAAACACAATGTCCATGTTCTGCGCGTCATGGATCACCATTTTGCTGTCATCCCATTCTCCGTAGACGCGCATCCAGAACTGGACATTGCTTTCGTAAGCACCGGGAACCGGAAATTGCGCGGGATCGGGGAATGGGTCTCCGGATGTAGCTGCGACTGCGTTCGAAAAAGTTAGAAGGAATATAATCAATAAATGCTTCTTCAACAAATCTCCAGGAAACAAAATGAAATACCCTTGAAGGTTAGGGTAATTTGTTTGCCGCATCCTGTCAACGTCCGCGATCGAGGTAACCACGAAGGCACAAAGACACGAAGCTTCACAAAAGGAATTAATAAATCCCCTTTTCGTGATTCTTTGTGCCTTTGTGTCTTGGTGGTTAACCCGAGCTAACGGCGGGCGCGGCGGTCGCCCCAGAGGCCGCCCTGCTCCACAACGACATCCCCGCTGCCGCTAAAACGACAGAACAGAGTTTCCGTTTCGCTGGTCATCAGGATGCGGCGAAGCTCATCGTCCTGGATTACGTCAGCCATCAGCTTTCCGGACCACGCGATCAGAGCATCCGCGGGAATATTGACAGGCAAACCTTCGTGGACATGGAGAGTCAGCGGTTTTGTCTGGCAGGTCAAAGCCACAGTTCCACGCCCTGAAACCCGGACTATAGTGAAGTCCCGCGCCGTTCCCTCTTGCTGGATCAGAAAAGGTTCCACGGTCAACGCGGACTGCACGACCAGAAGATGATTCGGATCTACAAAAAGCGTTTCATTGTTTAGAGAGAGGATAAAAATTTCCTTTCGACGGTCTGCCAGAAAGACAATTCCCGCTCCATCCACCTGCACGAGCGGGATGCGTTCGCCGAATTCGGATTTCCAATGTGAAAACTGCAGATGCCCGGTGTAGCTGGCGATCGTTCCGATGCGGCAGATCAGTTTTTCAGAAAGTATGATTTCCAACAGATGAGGGTCAATCAGCAGAAAACGGTCTGCTCCAATCGACGGCTGTACGTAGAATCGCTCTCGCGAAAACTGATCCAGATTTGCCGGCTGATATCCCGGCATTTCAGAAAGGGCCTGTGATGCGCGAATCTCCGGTTCCGGAGCTGCAGGAGCAAAATTGATTTCGACAGTTGAAAAATCACCGGAGGGTTCAGTGATCTGAAGGATCGATTCCTCGATCCCCTCGGAAAGAATTTCCTGTGTCTGCTCCGAAGCAGCCCGTGACTCCGGAGCAAATTCGGATGGAATCAATACGCCCTCTTCTTCCAATTTCTCCTCGGGCTCTTCGTCCGCGACCTGACCGGTATCAACGAAATCCATGTTTGCAGGCACGCTCGCGAACGTTTCGTCTTCTTCCTCAACGATTTCGGATGGAATCTCCGCTTCTTCCACCTTCTCAAACAATGCCTCGGAACCGATATCCTGCGTCTGATTCTCCACTTCCTCCGGAGTCGGAATCCGGTTTTCGAACAATTCGTCTTCCACGGCCGGTTCCGGAACCGAAACCTCCGGTTGGGGCACAATTCGAATTGCAGCCGGTTCCTCAAACTGAGGCGCATCTTCTATATGCTCTTCATCCCTGCTTTGAGCAAGAAATGTGGAGATATCTGCGGCCATCTCTTCTACGAGGAAAAGGGAACTATCCACTTCGGGCAAAACGAGCGGTTGTACGATTTCCTCTTGCGGTGGCCCCTGTTCGTTTGACTCGGCAAAGGTAGAATCTTCCGGAACAACCATGGCAGGATGGGTCTTCTCCCAGGGGGGAAGTTCTTCCGGTTCCTCCTGTCTGGATTCTGGAACCGCGGGAGTCAGATCTTCCTGCAGCTCTTCGGGCTCCACACCCTGTTTCAATTGTTCCATGATTTGCTGCAGCCGGAGACGGTCTGCGCGGATCCGTTCCAGCCACGGATCAGCCTCCGGTTCTGGTTCTTCTTTTGCAAAAAGATCTTCGACCTGGTTCGAATTGGAAGGGGTTTGCGCCGGTTCTGCCGGAGCTTCTTCGATCGGGATTTCTTCCATCGCCTCTACGATCGCTTCTCTGGCAATTTTTGCCGTGGTCGAGGATTCCTCCTCAGTCTGTGTTTCGGCCGCACCGATTTCCTGCGATGTGGTGATCTGCTGTTCGTCCGCACTGCTTTCCTGTTCCGGTTCTCGCTCTGCGGCGTCTTCCACAAATACTTCCAGAACTTCAAACGGCAGAATTAGCTCCTCTTTGCGCGTCTCTTCTTCGATCCTGGCTCGCATCTTGGAGATCATTCTGTCAGCCCGCGCCTTTTCAAAATGCTCGAGCGCCTCCTGCCACCGACGGCGTTTTTCGCAGAGCAGCCCGAGATAGAAATGAGCCTTCGGATTAAACGGCTGTAGATCCAGAGCACGATCCAGCGAGTCTTGGGACTCCTCCAGTTTGTCCAGTTTTAACTGGATGAGACCGAGATTGCTTTGCAGCGTGTAGATGTTTGGATTTCGAGAAGCGAGCGCCGTGTACATTTCCTCCGCCTCCGGCAGGAGATCCATTTTGAAATAGGTCATTCCAAGGAGGTTGAGCGCTTTTTCATCACCGGGTCTGATTCGGCGAGCGGCTTCCAGCTCTTCACGCGCTTTCTGGAGCTCGTTTTGATCGAAATACTCTTTCCCTTTATGGAGATGGGCGTAAAAGAGGCCCTGATCCGCGGAGGTGGGACCTGTTTCCATCAGTAGTAAAAACTCACTTTTGTAACCTGGACACCCGGAACAGGCACAGCGGAATAGTGTGTCACCCCTCTGTCATCTACATACTTGTAATAGACCACGTTTCGCGGCGCGATTTTGGCGTATTGTTTGTAAGATGCATCGCCGTTGTAAAGGGCCATCACTTTTCTGACATAATTCTGGGTCTCCACGTAGTTGGGGATGCCATTGACTCGCTGGACTGTGTTTTCGCCGGCATTGTAGGCTGCCACGGCAAAACGCAGGTTGCTGTCAAAAAGCTCGATAAGATCCCTCAAATATTTGACGCCACCCTCGATGTTCTCGCGCGGATCAAAAATCTGCCGGACACCGTAGCGCGTTGCCGTCCCCGGCATGAGCTGCATCAGCCCGCGCGCCCCTTTCCGGGAAATAGCGTAGGGATTGTAATTTGATTCTACCTGAATCATTGCCTTTACCAGTTCGGGATCGACTCCATGTGTCTTACAAATCTCTCGAATCAGGATCCAGTAATCCTCGGCCCGGTGTGAATAATAAACTGCAGCAGTTTCAGACTTTGCGGGGATGTTATAGAAGATCTTTTTCCCGTTCGAATCGAGCCGGTACAAAACGGGATCTGCATGGATTGCCGCTCCCGTCAGCAGGAGCAGCAGACACAATATCAGAACACTCTTCGTCATGTTGGAAATTGCCCTCCAACAAAAGACAACCCTCTTGTGGTCAGAACGTGTTTTT
>CAZDDB010000131.1:0-4939 GCA_964504105.1 uncultured Acidobacteriota bacterium | reverse complement strand
GGCGTCTTTATCGTACCACCAGCGGAAAGATTCTGTCAATGTGGGTGGTGCCCGGATTGCGGATAAGCATCATGACTTCAAAGTTGACAAAATCGTGGTAGCATAGGCTTGAAGAGAAGAGGCAGCGACCAAGAGTATATGCGCTCATCAAACTTATTGACTTCTCTCTGGAGGAAAAAATGGCTCGTTGGTACCAAGATTCAACACAGAATCTATGTCAGAAAACTTGGATAACCCGCTTTGGGGCTTTGCTCCGCATTGCCTTGTTGGCACTCGGGCTCGTTTATTTGCCGCTGAGCGTTGCGTTGGCGCAAACCAGCGATACGCAGTCGAGTGACACCGAACAACAAAAGACGGAAGAAGAAAAAGCAAAAGAGAAAGAAGTGGAAGGTCAGGAACAAAAATTGAAGGAAGAGGTTACCGTTACCGGCACTCGCGTAGAGGGACGTAGCGCAACCGACACACCCGCGCCTGTGGACATCATCGACAGTTCTATGCTGCGAAGCACCGGTGCAACGGAGACAGGAAAAGTCCTGCAGTTGGTGGCGCCCTCCTTCAACTTTACGGCCACAACAGTGAGTGACGGGACCGACATCATCCGGCCGGCTACACTTCGCTCATTGGGCTCTGATCAAGTTCTGGTGTTGGTGAATGGTAAGCGCCGTCACCAGCAAGCGTTGCTCAATGTGCAGCAGACAGTTGCTCGCGGCGAAGCAGGCACAGACCTCAACGCGATTCCTTTATCCGCGATTGATCATATTGAAGTGCTACGTGATGGCGCTGCCGCGCAATACGGGTCGGATGCCATCGCCGGCGTAATCAATATTATTCTGAAAGACGGATATGAAGGTGATGTCCTGTTTGAAACCGGCCAAACCTATGAAGGTGACGGAGGCTTGGCTACGATCGGCGTCAACAAAGGTTTTCACGTAGGGGAGAAAGGCGTAATCAACATTACGGGTGAGTACCGCGACCGGGGCGGAATCAATCGCGCCGGCCCGGATATTCTCCGCACGGATCCGGCACGTGTTGTGATGCTAATTGGTGAAGCGGACGCAAAAGACGGCGCCCTCTGGTTGAATAGTGATATTCCCGTAGGCGATGGTCATTTCTACGGATTCGGTGGTTGGTCAAGAAGAAAGGGAGACTCGACGGGTTTCTTCCGGCCGCCAGGAGACCCCCGTACCCCTCCGACCATCTACCCCGACGGCTTCACGCCAAGGATCCTCACCCAGCCTGAAGATTTGTCGGCAGTTGTCGGTTATCGATCCCAGTTCAACAAAGACTGGAAATACGACGCCAGCGCTAATTTTGGCAACAGCGAGTTCAAATTCCGCGAAGAAAATACCGCCAATGTTAGCTGGTTTTTCGAGCCACTGGATCCCAGTAATCCGACAGGGCCGCGCTTCGAGGAAACTCCCACCGAAGCCGATACCGGCACATTGCGTCAAAATCAGAAGGTGCTGACGTTCGATGTCGCAGGCAATACGAACTGGAAAGTAGGCACCGGGATGCTCCACCTTGCAACAGGCTTTGAGTGGAGGCAAGATGGATATAAAATCACAGCCGGAGAGCCGGTTTCCTTTTCCTACGGTCGTACGAACAATCGCAGCATTCTCATCTTTAATCAGGCCGGCACTAATCCACTCACAGACATTGCAGCGCCAGGAACGCAGGGTTTTCCGGGCTGGTCTCCCCTTGAAGAGGTCGATGACAACCGGGAGAACACTGCAGGGTATTTGGATGCGGAAAGCCAGGTCACCGAGAAGCTCTTGCTGGGCGGCGCCGTGCGTTTCGAACATTACTCGGACTTCGGAAATACAGTCACTGGAAAGGGTTCCGCTCGCTACGATTTTACCAAACAGTTTGCCTTGCGCGGAACAGTCTCCAACGGCTTCCGCGCGCCTAGTGTAGCGCAGGAATTCTACAGCCAGCGCTCAACAAACCTCAATGAAGCCGGAGTGTTGACCGATACTTTGACTCCGCGGAATGATAGCGCTATTACAAATGCGTTCGGAGTTCCCCCGCTCAAAGAGGAAACCTCAAGAAACTATTCGATTGGTATTGTCACCAAACCGGCAGAAAATTTCCGAATCACTGCTGATGTGTTCCGTATTGATATCGATGACCGAATCGTCTTCTCGAGCAACGTTCAAATTGAACCCCTCTCAGCCTGCGGCACTCCGAGTGGCTGTCCCATTCGCTCGATTCTCGATCCGTTGGGTATTGGCCAGATTACTTTCTTCACCAATGCCATCGATACCAGCACAAAGGGTTTGGACATCGTTGCGTTGTACGACATCAGCGTCGGCTCCAGTGACATACTCTCCTTGGAAGGGGCATTCAGCTTCAACAAGACGGAGGTTACAGGCAAGAATTCACCCCCCACACTTCTTGCGGCGATAGACTTGTTTGATTTTCGGCAGGTCACGCTCATAGAGCGAGGACAGCCGCGCCAACATCATACTCTTTCCGGAACCTATTACCATGGTCCCTGGATCGGAAATCTTCGTTTCAGTTACTTCGGCGAGGTTTCCGGTAATGGATTCCCTCCAGCACTTGAACAGACTTGGAGCGGCAAATGGCTAACCGATGCATCGGTCACTTATACGCTTCACAATGGTGTAGGCATCACGTTTGGCGGTCTCAACATATTTAACGTCTATCCGGACAAATGGGATCCGGTTCGCGGCTTTTTCTGGCCGCAGTTGGGATTCGTCTATGGTTGGGAAACTTTTCCATTCGGTATCAACGGTGGGTCGTATTACGGGCGCGTAACCTACCACTTCTAGAAGATTTTGTAACCTTATCGGGCGCCGTATTCTATGCGGCGCCCGGTGGGCAACTCCAACCGGACGTAAGGTCGCTTATTGATCTTTCCTTTGTTTTCGGTTCGGAAGATCGAGAATCTCCCAACTTCAGATGTCGTGCTTACGTGCGTGCCTCCGCAGGCTTGCGCATCGAAGCTCTCTATTTCTACGACGCGAACCTGACCATTGTAAACGGACGGTTTAACTTCCAGAGTGCGCAGCAAATCATTCCGCTTGAGAAATTCCTCCTCCGGAATGAAGTATGACTTTACACCGTCAAAACTTACTTTCCATTACCCAAATCTTTCTGTCGTGGATTTCGTGCCTTGGTCCTATTTTAAAACTCTTTCCGTAGAAAAAGCGCTGAGCATCACGGCACATTATGTGACGAAACTCTTGGCCAATACATGATCACGAGCACTCCGATAAATGTGCCGCTATGTGGCGCCGAACCACGGGTTGATTACTTCGAGGCCGGGATACTTGAAATCGTCAAAATTGCGCGTTACGAGTCGCAATTCATAGCGCAGTGCGGTGGCGGCAAGAAGGCTGTCGATTGTGGGAACAGGTCTGTGCATTTCTGCCAGCAACCTGCCCCATCGCTCCGCTACGGCAAGATCTATGGAAAGAACGCGTCCCTCGAACCATGCAGGAAGTTCGTGCCCGAGCCAGACGCGGAGCTTCTCTTGTCGTTTCTTGTCCCCAAGCGATTCGATCCCTTTGCGAACCTCACCGAGCGTGAGCACACTCACAAACAGTGCTTCGCCGGGAATCTGATCCAGCCATGAGATCACCGCCCTATTTGGCTTGCGGCGAATCGTTTCCGATATGACGTTCGTATCTAGTAGATAACTCATTCCAGATCCACGTCGCGCGTCAGCGTCTGATCCCGATGTAAGTTCAGCTTCAGACCATAGAGCGGTGATCGGCGCATGAATCGGGCAAAACTCCCAGGCGGATGCCTCAGCCGCTTGTACTCGTCGGTTGAAATGACCACGGCGGCCGGTGTCCCATGGACAGTAATCCTTTGAGGACCTTCTTTTGCCGCCTTCTTGATCAGCTCGCTCAAGCGGGCCTTAGCCTCTTGCAATTGCCATGTTCCCATAGGAACCTCCACGAATCTGGTTTAACTAGTTAGACTATATTCGCACTTTTTGAGAACCAGGTCAACGCTAAGGCACAGGGTGTTCGTCACCGCTGGTTCAAGCTCACCGATCGATTTGAATTTCCCTTCACAGCATAGGGGTCGTCCCTCAAACGAGCTCACGCAGGACATCTCGATTTATCACGCTCCTTGAGTCAAGGGCCGAACAAATCGTGCCGGATCATTCTTTTGGAACGATCCATCCTTCGATTCATCCGGTCCATGACTATGGAGGGGCGCAAAATCCCGCAATTGACAATTCTATTGTATTCTATTATTCTATAATTTAGTAGAATATATGAGAATGAGAAAGGTCAAGGGAAAATCCCAAGGCAGTTTTTTACAGCTCCTTTTTGAGCGGCATGCCGACATATGCAAGGTGTTTTCGAACGCGATTCGTCTCAGAATCTTAGCTTCCATTGGGAAAAAAGAAATGGCGGTGGGCGCAATTGCACAAGATTTGGATCTACCATTGGGGACGGTCTCGCCGCACTTGCTGATGATGAAGCAGCGGCGAGTTCTTGTCTCACGCAAGCAAGGCACTCAGGTGTTCTACCGTTTGGCCAACCCAAAAATCCTGGAAGCTTTTGAGCTTATACGCGAGATCCTGTCTGAGCAGATGCGCCAGGAGGGTTTGCTGGGACAGGAGTTGAGAGAGCGTTACCGTTCCGGGGTCTAGCACGCATGCAGGCGGTGGGCATGAAACGAAATCGAATCGTAATTCTGGGCGCGGGAACCGGCGGATTGATGGTCGCCAATGAACTAGCCTGTTTGGCGCCGCAAGAAGACATTACTTTGATTGAGCGTGACAATATTCACGCATTTGCTCCCTCTTTCTTGTGGCTGATGACGGACGATCGCAAGCCTGAACAAATCACACGGCCGGTGGCGAAGTTGCTAAGACCCGCGGTCAAGCTCATGAAGGCGGAGATTCATGGAATCGATCCGAAAAAACGCTTTGTACAAACAGATGCGGGTACTGTGG
>CAZDDB010000130.1:0-10066 GCA_964504105.1 uncultured Acidobacteriota bacterium | reverse complement strand
TCAGTCCGGGTTGCACCGGGATGTACAAAGAAGAGCACGTGTGGGCCTGGCGGCGGATCGTTGAATTTGTCCATAAGAATTCACGCGCAAAGATCGGAATGCAACTTGCTCACGCCGGAAGAAAGGGCTCCACAAAACGTGGATGGGAAGGATATGATGTGCCTCTGGACTCCTTCAATTGGCCGCTGATCTCGGCTTCGCCGATTCCATGGTCACCGCAAAATCAAATCCCAAAAGAGATGGATCGCGCTGATATGGATCAGGTGTGTAATGACTTCGTCGCCGCAGCAAAAATGACGGAAATGGCCGGCTTCGACATCATTGAGCTTCATATGGCTCACGGTTATCTCCTCTCATCTTTCTTCTCTCCGCTTACCAATCAGCGCAAAGATGAGTATGGAGGCTCCATCCAAAACAGGATGCGATTTCCGTTGGAAGTGTTCGATGCCGTTCGCGAGATCTCGCCCCAGCACAAGCCAGTATCAGTCCGGATTTCCGCAACGGATTGGGTACCGGGAGGTTTCGATGCGAGCCAGGCGGTGGAGGCTGCTGCGATGTTGAAAGAACACGGCTGTGACATCATCGACGTATCTACGGGACAGACAACAACAATGGCCCAGCCTGTCTATGGGCGAATGTATCAGGCTCCTTTCAGTGACCGGATCCGGAACGAGGCAGGGATCCCAACTATGTGTGTAGGCAACATTCAGAACTGGGATCAGGTCAACACGTTGATTGTTACCGGACAGGCGGATCTTTGTGTGCTTGCGCGGGGACACCTGTTTGACCCCTACTTTACACTTCACGCGGCAGCCGAGCAGAATTATGAAGTGGAATGGCCGAAACAGTATCTGCCGGCTGCGCCCGTGCGCCGCAAAGGATAGCAGGTATAATAGGAAGTTCAGGGAGCTCCATTTTTGCATATGATTCCCCTGGCGCAGGATGAAGAAGCACGGCTTCAAACGCTTCGCGACTACGACATTCTGGATACTCTTCCGGAACGAGAATTTGAAGACATCGTTTTTCTCGCCTCACACATTTGCGCCACGCCCGCCGCGTTTGTGAGCCTGATAGACGCGGAGCGTCAGTGGTTTAAGGCAAGCGTGGGAACTTCCTTCAGTGAAACACCAAGAGAGATTTCCTTTTGCGCCCATGCGATTTTGCAATCCGATCTATTTGTGATTCCGGATGCGACTGTCGACCCTCGATTTGCTGAGAATCCCCTCGTTATAGGTGGGCCGAAGATCCGTTTTTATGCAGGTATGCCTCTGATCACAACGAATGGAATGGCGTTAGGAACACTCTGTGTCCTGGATCAAGAACCGCGGGAACTGATGGCGCAGCAAAAGGAGGCGCTTCGGGCGTTGGCCCGCGAGGTCGTCAGTTTGCTGGAACTCCGGCTTACACGCAATACTTTGAAGGAGACAATTGCCTCCAGTAGAAACAAGGAAGAAGCGTTAAGGGAAAGTGAGGAATTCAAAACGCGTATCATTGAATGCAGCACCGACTGCATCAAGGTACTGGATTTAGAGGGGCGGCTGTTGTCGATGAATGCCGGCGGAATGGCTGTTCTGGAGATCTGCGACCTTGTTCCCCTGAAAAACTCTTCGTGGACCGATTTCTGGCAAGGCAAGCATCGTGACGCTGCTGAACAAGCGGTTGCCGGGGCCCGGCGCGGAGCGATCGGGCGATTTACGGGCTTTTTTCCAACAACTCAAACTCATCGCCCCATGTGGTGGGATGTTGTCGTAAGTCCGATTCTTGACCGCGCTGGAAACCCTGAGCGTCTTCTTGCCGTATCCCGTGACATCACAGAGCAAAAACAGGCGGAGGTGAGTTTGCTTGCGATTACCGAAGGCACGGCGTCCGTTACCGGAATTGAGTTTTTCCGTGCACTCACGCGGCATCTCGCTTGTACTCTTGGTGTCCGCTATGCCTTTGCTGCCGAATGTACCGACGCATCCAATACAGCAGTCTCCACTCTGGCTTTCTGGGCCGGGGATGACTTTACTCAGAATATAACATTTCCATTGCGGGGGACTCCCTGTGAAAAGGTGGTTGGTGGTGAAGTCTGTTTTTATCCTGAGAATACCTGGTCTTTGTTTCCCGAAGACATGGAACTGAAGAATCTCAAAATTGAAAGTTATCTGGGGGTTCCTATTCATTCTTCCGGCGGAACCATTCTGGGACATATAGCGGTCTTACATGACGAGCCGATGCAATTCAAACCTTATGAAATTTCGATTCTGAAGACATTTGCCGTTCGCGCAGCTGCGGAATTGGAGCGGAAAAGATCCGAAGAAGCTCTCAGGCAAGCGTTTCTCGAAGTCGAAAGGCTGAAAAACAAACTTCATGCGGAAAAGATTTATCTGCAGGAAGAAATTCAGGCCCAATACAACTATGAGGAAATCGTAGGTTCATCGCATGCCATGCAAGTTGTATTTAAGAATATTGAGCGAGTTGCCAAAACGGACTCAACGGTATTAATCACCGGCGAAACCGGAACGGGAAAGGAGCTGGTTGCCAGAGCGGTACATCACGTGAGTAACAGGCGGGAGAGCGCTTTGATCGTTGTTAATTGCGCTGCGCTCCCGAGCGGTCTGATTGAAAGTGAATTGTTTGGACATGAGAAGGGAGCATTTACCGGCGCCGCATCCCGCAGAAAGGGTCGTTTTGAGCTGGCAGATGGAGGGACTATTTTCCTGGATGAAGTCGGTGAACTTCCGTTGGAGACTCAGATCAAACTGCTGCGGGTTTTGCAGGAGCAGGAATTTGAAAGAGTTGGGGGAACGGAGACGCTTCATGTCAATGTCCGGGTGATTGCTGCTACCAACAAGGATCTCGCGGACTCAGTCAGACTCGGTGCATTTCGATTGGACCTATTTTACCGGTTGAACATTTTCCCCATTCCGCTGCCGCCTCTTCGCCAGCGGCCTGAAGATATTCCACTGTTGGTGAACTGCTTCCTCAGGAAAATGAAGAATCGAACCGGCAAAAGAACAGAGGGGATTACGCAGGAAGCGCTTGAATTGCTCCAATCGTATCACTGGCCCGGCAATATCCGCGAATTGGCGAATGTCATTGAACGCGCGACAATTTTATGCGATGAAGCCATCGTGCAAAGGTATCATCTCAGCATTGCTAGTGCCGCTCCGATACCTTCGACGGAAAACATTCATACACTGAAAGAAGGCGAACGACAGCAGATTCTTAAGGCTCTGGACAAGACAAACGGGGTTGTTGGCGGCGTTCATGGAGCAGCGAAATTGCTGGGACTCAATCGAACTACTCTGATTGCCAGAATGAAGAAGCTCGGAATTGAAAGACGAATTTCCGCGTATTAGCCGAAGAACGCCGGGCAGCAGATATATTGAAATCGCGGCGATTGCGCTTCTAGCGTACATTCTTTTGCTTCTTTCAACGGGAATCGGCCAGGTGGGGATCATTGCCCTCAAGCTCAAACCGCTTTCGCTGCTGCTTGTTCTATTTTTTGCGTTGATCCTGATCCGGTTTTTCGTCAAGTACGGCACTTTTTCAGCAAATGTATTTTTCAGTCATGCGGGGATCCTTCTTTTTTGTCTCTTTATGATTGTGTATCTCGGTAACGGCCGGAGAGTCGGATCCCTTGATACGATCCCCGCGCAATATCTTCCCGCAAGCATTCTGCGAGATGGGGATTTTTATCTGGATGAATTTCCCAATCTTTATGCTAGGGGGATTCCCGATTCGCTGCACCGGGTGGCAAATCATTATGTATCTGGTTATCCGGTTGGCGCGCCGGTTCTGGCGCTTCCTTTCTATCTTCCCTCTGTGCTGGGGTCCGTACGGCTTGATCGGGATTTGCTGATCAGCCTGGAAAAGATATCCGCGGCTTTTTTGACGGCATTATCCGCAATTGTTTTTTACTTTTCTCTTCTTTTCCTGACGGACCGTCGTCCGGCCGTTTTTTTGACTCTGATCTATGCGCTCTGCAGCAGCAGTTTCAGCATCAGCAGCCAGGCCTTATGGCAACATGGACCCGCTCAACTAGCTCTGGTTTCAGCATTCTATTGTCTGCTCAGGGGGCGCACCCAACCGCGTTGGATCAAATATGCCGGATTTGCGCTGGCGATGGCGATTGTTTGCCGTCCCACAAATGCGGTAATCGTCGCGGTGTTGGGAATCTATGTACTCATGAATCATCGTCAAGAATTCTTTCGGTTTCTGATTCTTGCCGCACCACCCGCCCTCTTTCAACTCTGGTACAATCTGATCTACTTTCACAATCTCTTTCACACTCAATTTCCAGTGGATGAAGGTTGGATCACTCCATGGGGCGAGGGAATCTTGCGAAGTCTCTTCAGCCCCGCGAAGGGACTTCTGGTGTACTCTCCCGTTTTTCTCTTCTCGCTGATTGGAATGGGTGCGGTCTGGACCAGGAAACGGGATCCGCTGCTGCGCTATCTGGCTGTCGCGAGTGCCTTGCTGCTTCTTCTGTTCAGCAGGTGGCGTGGAGTGGGGGGAAACAGCTGGGGACCACGCCATCTGTCGGACCTGACGCCAATGTTGACCCTTTTTCTGGTTCCCTGGATAGATCTGTTTCATAAAAGAATCTGGAAGCTCGCAGTTTTCGGTCTCTGTTGCTGGTCTTTTCTTGCCCATGCAACCGGCGTATTCCTTTCCGATGCTCGATGGTTTAATACCTACCAGATTGATCGTCATCCAGAAAGAGTATGGATGTTGGCCAACAATCCACTCTTTTTCTATTCGAAGGATTTTTGGAATCGTTGCGCCATGAAATTGACAGATCCTCCAACGAGCCGGAATGCGCCCAACATGCTCATCGCATCCTACCGGAGTGACGTTCCTGAACTCTTGATCGTGGCGCCACACAAGCCGGTAAAGCTGAAACTGGCGGCGACCAATGTAGGTCGCGCCGTTTGGTTGGCCAGAAGTGAGCGCGATGTCGGGAGAGTTGTGTTGGTTGGAATGTGGTCGAAAGATGGAGAACCTGTGAGGGGCATAGCCTTTCGGGAAAAATTGGGTCTGGATGTATTTCCAAAATCATCGTGGCAGTTTGAATTCCAAACCAGATCTCCGCCGGAACCGGGATTCTACAGCCTGAAAGTTGGGCTCATCAGTCAGCGAGTAGCGAACTTTTCGAAACTTGGCAGTCCCAACATGGAATTTGCGGTTCAGGTTGTGGAGCCAGGTCCCGGCAGACCGTGATGAAATTGCGTCCTGCCGATTATCTCTGCCACGACGGTTCCTTGAGCAGTCCCTCGATTCTGACGATCAGCTGATCTCGAACCTTCCTGAAGCTCTCAAGGTCCATTGGATCCGGAATAGACCAGTGAATCGTTTTGGCGCCGGGAAAATGCGGACAAGATTCTTTTGCGTTGTCGCATACGGTTATGACGAGGTCGAAACGCTGATTCTTGAATTGCTTGACATCCTTCGAATACTGATTCGATATGTCGATGCCAATTTCTTGCATCGCCTCGACGGCTAGGGAATTCATCCCTTTAGGTTCGGTTCCAGCACTGAAGGCTTCGATATGATCGCCTGACCTGGTTCGAATCAGGCCTTCTGCGATCTGGCTTCTGGCAGAATTTCCCGTGCATATGATCAAGATCTTTTTCATAGAAGACTTCTTGCCCCAGCACATCCAACCTCTATTTTTCGTTCAGTTGCTTTTGCAGGAGTTCAAGGGTGAAGCGTTTCGCTTCTTCCACCGGCTGGTCCATGGCTTTGGCGGCTTCTTCAAACGTCTTATCGGTGATGTTTTTCGGATCGCCCATATCGTTATCGGGCATCTCGCATCCGCAGTTGTAACACATAGAATTCCTCCTCAAATCTTGCGGGGTTTTTCAGACAGGGGAGTGATCCGGTTCTTGCTCAGGTAATTCTCCAGGTCTTTCATCGAGTACCAGACTTCACCCCTGCGGTCTTTGATGTAAGCGAGTTCTTTGCTCTTTCTTCTTCTGTAAAGCGTTTTTCGGGAAACGCCATACTTCGATGCGATCTGATCTTCGGGCAGGTATTCAATGGATAGCTCGAGCGGGGTATCGCGCTCCAACTCGTTCCAGAGGTTTCTGAGCATGCTGTAGAACGAATTGTCTGCCGGCACGATCAGGTTTGTCCATGTCTTTCGCGGGATCAGCGATTTTTCCCGAAGTTCTTTGACTCCTGCCTGCAAAACCGCATAGGCTTCTGTAATTTGCTGGAGCAGGTGAACCGCGTCTGCCACTTCTTTTGGAGATCTTTGCGATTTTTTTGCCACGGGTTATTTCTTTGATTTCTTTTCCAGAGCCTCGTAGCTGGAGTTCTCTTCGCAACCGCTGCAAACCGGAAGCCGCAACAGGCTCCATCCCGGTTCTGTGACGTCGCCAAACTGATCCATGACTCCCACAAAACCGCCGCGAACGTTGATCACATTTGAATAGCCAAGCCGGCTCATGATCTCGCAGGCTTGGGCTGAACGCATCCCGGTCTTGCATCCGATCAGGATTTTGGCTTTTTTCGGGAGGTTTCCTTCCACGACTTCAGAAAATTCCTGGTTCGGCATCATCCCCATTCCCGGCGAGAAATGCAGAATCGGGATATTCAATGCCCGGACCGGATGGCCCTGTTCAAACTCCGGGATCGAACGGACATCCAGATAGATGCATTCAGGGTCCCGCTGCAAGAGATCAAAGGCTTCCTGCGAACCGATTTCCTTCATTGATTTCGGGAGTTTCCTGGATAGCATTATAGCTCAAAAAGGTTTGACGAGACGCGGGGGTTTGGTTATGATATTAGATTCTTATGGAGGAAATCTATGGCCTATACGATCGCTGAACCTTGCATCGGGGTAAAAGATACTGCCTGTGTAGATGTTTGCCCGGTGGATTGCATTCATCCTCGCAAAGACGAAGAGAATTTCGCGGCGGAAACGCAGCTTTACATCCATCCGGACGAGTGCATTGATTGTGGAGCCTGCGTGCCTGCGTGTCCGGTCCAAGCAATCTTCCCCAATGAAGATGTCCCCGATAAGTGGACTTCCTTCATCGATCTCAACACCAACTGGTTCAAGAAATAAGATCTCTGGGTTCCTGGAAGGCGGGCCTGCGTGCCCGCCATTTTGTCAGATTACCCGTAGCAGTTTTCCAACCTCTTCGAAAGTATTGATCGCCCTATCCAGTTGATCCTTTGTGTGGATCGCTGAAATCTGGACACGGATCCTGGCCTCTCCCCGCGGAACAACAGGGTAACTGAACCCAACCACAAAAATTCCGCGTTTGTTCATCTCTCTGGCCATTTCGACCGTTCGCTTTTCTTCGCCGAGCATGATGGGAACGATCGGATGGATCCCTTCTCTGATCTGGAAGCCGCAGCGCGTCATCTCCGACCGGAAGTATTTCGTGTTTTCGGCGAGTTTTCGGATCAGTTGCGGGTTTCTGTCAATCAATTCGAAGGCCTTCATGGATCCGTAAACGACCGGAGGCGCAACACTGTTGGAAAAAAGATAGGGACGCGAACGCTGACGCAGGTATGCGATCATCTCCGCACGCCCGGTTGTAAATCCGCCCGAAGCTCCACCCAATGTTTTTCCCATCGTGCTGGTCAACACATCCACGCGGTCTTGAACTGCGAAATGCTCGGGTGTGCCTCTGCCTGTCGGACCAAAGAAGCCGGTGGCGTGAGAGTCATCTACCATGACCAGAGCATCATACTGATCCGCGAGAGCGCAGATCCGGTCCAGAGGCGCCAGATCTCCGTGCATGCTGAAGGCGCCGTCCGTGGCAATCATCCGGTAACGCGCAGTCTGCGTGTCTTTGAGATGCTGCTCAAGCTCACTCATGTCGTTGTGTTTGTAAACCTTTCGTGAAGCTTTGCAGAGCCTGACACCGTCGATAATGCTGGCGTGATTCAGCGCGTCGCTGATGATCACATCTTCCGGCCCCAGCAATGTCTCAAATAGTCCGCCGTTCGCGTCAAAACACGAACTGTAAAGAATTGTATCTTCCGTATGAAGAAATTCCGAAATTTTCCGTTCCAGCTCTTTGTGGATGTCCTGGGTGCCGCAAATAAAACGAACGGAAGCCATTCCAAAACCGCGGAGACCGAGACCTTGCTTGACGGCGTCCAGAATGTCCGGATGATTTGCCAGACCAAGATAGTTGTTGGCGCAAAAATTAATGACCTCACCGGCTTCGACCCGTATGTCCGTTCCCTGAGCGGACAGGATCACTCTTTCTTCCTTGAAAAGTCCGGTGTCTTTCAAATTCTCCAGCTCTTGTGCAAGAGCCTGCTTCATCGCGCCGTATGCCATATGTAACCTCACACTCCGGCAGGCTGGAAGCCTGCGACCCACAATGCAGGCGGGACGCCTGCGCTCCAGGCGCGGTGAATTCCTACCACGCGTGATAGGCGCGTTTCAACACGCCTGGTTTCGGGTGCCGCGTATCATCACCGAGCTGATGGAGCGTTCCCATCACGTGAACCGGTTTCATCAATTGATCCTGAAGCGCTGCATTCCCGGATACAGTCTGGATCAGCTCTTTCCAGACTCCTTCGCGGCCTGTGATTCCAATCACCTGAATCCGCTTATCTTTATGTTGATGCGTAAGCGTGCGCATCTTGAAAATAATTTCATTTCCCGGAATTCCATCAATCGAAAAGCGGTCGCTGAACAGACCAAACAGAAATACAGTTCCGCCATTCCGGGTTGTCTCACAGCAAGACTCAAAGCCCTGGCCCTGTTTTCCAACCATATCGAGAGTCGCATCAAACAACATACCGCCGGTAAAATCTTTCACCTGCGAATTCAAGTTGTTTGCGGGATCAAAGACCTGATTTGCGGCGCCAAGTTTTGATGCAAACTCGCGGCGAAAAGAATCGGTCTCAAACGCTGCGATTTGCGGAATCTCAAAGTAACGCGCAAAGACCTGCGCAAATAAACCGTGAGGACCGCATCCAAAAATACCAAGCGCGCGAAGCGGGGCGGTTTCCTTTACGCGTTTGATCAGATAGAAATCATTGCCGATCGCTTCAAACAGGGAAGGCCAGAATCGATCGGAGATCAGCTCGCCGGGAACAAGATGGGCGCATTCAGACGGAATGCAAGTGAATTCAGCATAGCCGCCATTGAGCGCGGGTAAAAGTTCACCTTTTTTGATTTCAGGGCCCCAGAGGCCGATGATGCCCTGGTCCGTTGTTCCGGATACATGATAATGTGATTCCGCCGCGATTTTCTGGCCGTTCCGCAGGCCACTTACATTTGAGCCAAGCTCCACAATCTCGCCGTAGAATTCGTGGCCCGGAATAATCCCATCCGGCACCTTCTTTAAATCGCCGCGAAAGAGCTGCTCATCGGTGCCGCAAACGGATACTTTCTCGACCCGCATGAGAATTTGATCAGGCCCCGGACGGGGGGTGGGCGCATCTTCTTCGAAGATGTGAATTCCGTTGTCCGCCTTTTCTTTTCGGTAGACCCACGCTTTCATTCGTTGTTCATTTTACCATTAATCGCCGGCTGTTCCAGAGTTCGAGCATCAAGAGCGCCCACAGTTTCTTGCTGTGATCTGCTGATTCATTCTGATGTTGCTCAAACCATTGCCGGGTTTGCGCCGACTTCAAAAATGAGGAAGGGGAGAAGAGCAGGCCCTCTGCAAGAGATCGCAGATCCGAGCGCAGCCATTCCGCGACCGGCGAACCAAACCCGTGCTTTGGTCTCTTTCGAACCCAATCGGGAAGCAGACGCGATGCGACATCCTTGAAAAGATTCTTGGTTGAAGTGCGGGAGACTTTGTAGCGAAGCGGCAGCGAGAACATGAATTCGACGATCTCGCGATCAAGAAAGGGTACTCGCGCTTCTAATCCGAATGCCATCGTGCACCGGTCTTCCTTTACGAGAAGATCCTCCGGAAGATAGTGTTCAAAATCAAATAGCATCATGTTTTCTGCGACTGTCCCATCAAAACTACCGGGGGGGCGGGCGTCCCTGCCCGCTATAAGATCACCTCCTGCCGGAGTCCCCAATAGTGCTGCAATCTCACTTGAAGTAAAAATTGAATTCAGTTGAGTGCTCAGTTGAGCTTCGGGT
>CAZDDB010000129.1:0-10138 GCA_964504105.1 uncultured Acidobacteriota bacterium | reverse complement strand
TAAGAATGATGATTATTGAATCGTTTGAACGAATCCTTTAACAACCGCTCGATCAAGCTTTCTCCGTCGTTTCACTTCATGGGAGTTCGCGCCCTCCTTCACCGTAAATGCGCAACTCCAGCTCATTCACTCTTCGCGCAGGAGCATCAAAGGTTCGATCGACAGCGCGCGTTGTGCGGGAATCCACGTAGCCAGGAGCCTCAAGAATGACATCGCCAGAACAACGGAAGCCAGTACGCGGTCGCGAGAATTCCGAAGATCAGTCCCGCCCCCGAACCAAACCCGAGCAATCTGAAAACCCGTCCCAGCGCTGCCTGTAACACTTGTTTACGCTGTGCGCCGAGGGCCACACGAATGCCCAACTCGCGCATCCGCTTGCTGACCCAATACGCAGCCATTCCAAAGATGCCGGGGATGGATAGCATCGCGCCCATCAAGCCCAGCACGCCCAGGGAAACCGTCGCAACGCGCGAAGGAAACTGACATGGTTCAGGTAGAATAAATTCGTGAGACCATCTGAATTAGAGGATTGGGTACTTCGGATAATAGATAAAGTTTTTGCCAAGGCGCCAATCGAAGACAATCGTGTTGAACTTACGGCCAATGCATCTGCAATCACAGATGCGATCTGCAGTGCCTGACGCCCACGGAAGAGGTGAACGTTCCAGACAATTCCGCAGAGATTCCCCTTCCAGTAATTCCATCGCAACGAATGAGACGCCGCGATCCGTGCCAATGTCGTAGATGGCAACAATGTTGGGATGGGAAAGAGCAGCGAGAGTTTTGGCTTCGCGCTCGAAACGCATCAGTGCCTTCTCATTACCCTCCAGATGTTCGGATACAACTTTGATCGCTACCTGCCGTTCCAGACGTGTATCCTTCGCACGGTAGACCTCTCCCATTCCTCCTTTTCCCAGAGCACTGATGATCTCATACGGACCGAGGTACGTTCCAGCGACGATTGGCATTGCATAATTATTACACAATTGAAAATCAGACGGTCAGCCAGTTCTTTGTATTGCTTCGCTTTTCCCTGAACCATGAATGCCTTAATATGGATGCATTCATGAACGAGATTCTGGGGAAAAGGATATTATTTGTAACCGCTCACCCAGATGATGAAAGTTATGCGGCAGCCGGAACCATGCTTAAAAATCATGAGGCCGGGGGAACGTCCTATGTCGCCTGTGCCACTTTTGGTGAAAAAGGAAAATCTCATATCAAAAGAAAGGTTACATCCCGTCAACTGAAAATACTGAGAAAAAAGGAATTGCTGGCGGCGTCAAAATACTTGAAAGTGTCGGCGCTTTTAATGCCGGGCCTGCCGGACGCACAATTGGGAAGAAAATCCAATCAAGACGCCTTCTTCAAAAGACTCCTACCTTTTGCTGCAAAGCATCGTCCCGAGTTCATTATTAGTTTTGGGAGAGGTGGAATTTCCGGACATATTGACCATATCTCTGTGGGTAAGGTCGCCAAACAAGTGGCCAAAAAATTGAACGTTCCATTTCTTACATTTTCCGCGCCGCCGGAGCTTCACAAATCGATTGAACAATTGAAGAGAAGGCGGAAGCATGGGGAATATGTGAAAAGGCTGAAGCATGAACCTTACGATATCGAAATCAAAATCAATCCCCTGAAGAAACTGAAGGCGCTTCATTTCCACAAATCCCAGGTTGATGCCGAGGGACCACTCGCGAAATTTCCGGCAAAAACCGTGAAACAAATACTGACCAGGGAATACTTCTCCTTTTGATCCTGACCACAGAGTCACAGAGACAGAAAAAAAACAGGATGCGGGCAGGATGCCCGCGCTACAATTTCATTCGATGAAGTAGATTCTGGAATCGCGGGTGATCGCGAAGGTTGTCCCAATCCCATCCAGGTTTCAGATGAATCATGGGGAGTTCACGTTGCTCGAATGCTTTCTCCAGCCACTGTAGGGCCTGGTCTTTCGCTCCGGCATGGGCATACAGTCGGGCAATTCGTATTGCCGGAATATGAGCTTGAATCGAGCGTTCCGTAAGTTTTTGCGCCGCCTGTCGCATCGCTTCGGGATAGCCGCCCTCTGCATAGCCGCTCGCCATCGCCTCCGCGACTTCGCTGTCGCCTATGACCGCAAAAAACTTTTTCGCATGTTCCAGAGCCTCCTCGTACATTCGCTTCTGGTGAAAAGCGCCCCAGAGTCCCAGATAAGCGGATGAAAAATTCGGTTCGGCTATCAGTATTTTGCTCATTTGTGCAATCGCCTCATCGAACCGCCGCAGAAACACAAGATGCCAGCCCCAAATACATTGAAAAAAGGAGTTCAGAGGGTCCAAATCCAGGGCTCGATTCATTTCCTCTGCCGCTTCCTGCACGCGTCCCATGCACATCAGAAAATCGGAGTAGAAAAAATGTGCATACCCCGAATTGCAGTTCAACTGGATTGCTTTTTGGTATTCCTTTTCGGCAGCATTCCAATCCCACTCGAAGCCGAACTTGAAGAGCGCGAGACTGACATGAACCTCCGCCAGAGAATCATCCATCTCAAGAGCCAGCAGCAAGGCGTCCTTTGCTTTTGAAATTGTTTGAGTGGGAGAAAGATAACCGCGCATCGTCCGTTGCAGCCAAATGTCACCGATCCCCGCATACGCCGCGGCGCATTTCGGATCTTTCTCCAGGGCTAACTGAAAGTAACCAAGAGCGGACTCGAGGTGTTCCGGAGAAAATTTGTATAGGTGAAAGCGGCCTTTCAGACAAGCATCATAGGCTTCCGGGTTCACGGGACGCGCGCCGGACAAACGCTTTGTGTCTTCTGCAGTCAAAGTCACCTGGATCTTCCGCGCGACTGCTTGTGCTACTTCACTCTGCAACAACATCACATCTTGCAAGTCACGATCGTAGGTTTCGGCCCACAGGTGCGTGTCCGTGGCTGCAGAGATAAGCTGAACGGTGATTCGCACTCTTTGCCCCACCGACAACACCGAACCTTCCATCACCGCGTCCACATTTAGTTCCTGTGCAATCTCGGGTAGGGATTTCGTGGTTCCCTTGTAGCACATGGCGGAAGTCCGAGAAATAATCCGTAAAGCGCCCAGCTTAGCCAGACCGGAGATCAACGCCTCTGTCATCCCATCAGCAAAATATTCCTTCTCCGGATCGCTTGAGAGATTTGTGAGCGGAAGCACCACCAGGGACCTGATGCGCTTCCGGGCAGCGCGCGGCTTGGGATGGGGTCTTGAAACTGTCAATCCGCTCAAGACCTTGTCTATTTCTATTTTCAGAGTTGTAACGTCTTGCACACGGCGGCTGGGATCCTTCTGCAGGCATCGCCGTAGGATTTCCCTGACTTTTTGTGGTACGTCCTGGGGCAATTCCTGCCATTCCGGCTCTTTCAACAAAAGATTCGCAATGGTGTCGGAGAAAGTGTTCCCATGAAACGCCCGGCGCCGGGTAAGCATCTCGTAGAGCACGCACCCAAACGCCCAAATGTCGGTCCGATGATCTACTACCTGTCCGCGCGCTTGCTCTGGCGACATGTACTGAACCGTCCCCATAATGATCCCGGATTCAGTTGCGACTGCGCCTGTTGGAGCAACGGTTAACTCTTCGGTGCTAACAACTCTATCAATGCGCGCCAGACCAAAATCAAGAATTTTTACTACGCCGGCGGAGGTCAGAAAAATATTCTCCGGCTTCAGATCGCGATGGATTACTCCTTTCGAATGCGCTGCTGACAATGAATCTGCAACTACAGATCCAATCTCCAGTACCCGCCGCCACGGAAGAGGCGAACGCGCCAGGCAATCCCGCAGAGTTTCTCCCTCCAGTAACTCCATGGCTACAAAGGAGACTCCGTGATCCGTGCCAATGTCGTAGATGGCAACAATGTTGGGGTGGGAAAGAGCAGCCAGAGTTTTGGCTTCCTGCTCGAAACGTGTCAGCGCTTTCTCATTACCTGCCAGTTGTTCGGACAAAACTTTGATCGCCACCTGCCGGTCCAGACGGGTATCCTTCGCGCGGTAGACTTCTCCCATTCCTCCTTTTCCGAGGACGCTGATGATCTGGTAGGGACCGAAGTAGCTTCCAGTGTCAAGTGGCATTCCATTATCATCTCACAATTTGAGAGAATTCATTTTCGGATTGTGTCATGGTAGCCGACGTACGCGCACATGTTGCGTGCCAACTTCTGTGACGCAGACCCGGCGCGTTTCCCCGCGCAACACCGGCACGTAATTCATGGTACAATTTGGGATTAGCTTGCTGGATCCGTAAAAACCAATCAAAGGAGTACTGCATGTCTTTTGAAGGAAAGTCGGAAAAAATTTGGTACAACGGAGAGTTCGTAGACTGGGACGATTGCAAAATTCACATCGCGTCACATGTAATTCACTACGGCTCAGCCTTATTTGGCGGGATGCGCTGTTACGAGACGAAAAGGGGGTCCGCCATTTTTCGGTTGGATGATCATACGGAGCGTCTGATTTATTCCTGTAAAGTTTACCGGATGGACCCTCCTTACTCTCAGGAGGAATTGAACTCTGCCATTCTGGAATCGGTCCGGATTAACAGAATGAAATCATGTTACGTCCGGCCAATTGTGTTTCGCGGTTATCATTCACTCGGAGTCAACCCGTTCCCCTGTCCCATCGATACCGCAATCCTGGTTTGGGAATGGGGTAAGTATCTGGGCGAGGAAGCGCTGGAAAAGGGAGTAGACGTTTGCGTATCTTCCTGGAACCGGATGCAGCCAAACACGCTGCCTGCAATGGCAAAGGCGAGTGCTAATTACATGAATTCACAATTGATCCGCATGGAAGCGATTGTGGGGGGCTATGTGGAAGGGATTGCGCTCGACCCGAACGGTCACGTCAGCGAAGGGAGCGGTGAGAATGTCTTTGTCGTCAAACACGGAAAGATCTTCACACCGAATCTGGCTTCCAGCGTGCTTGCGGGGATTACGCGCGCAACCGTCATTACACTGGCGCAGGACCTGGGCATCGAACTGGTTCAGGATGCCGTTCCGCGCGAGTTGCTCTACATTGCTGATGAAGTGTTCCTGACGGGGAGCGCGGCGGAAATTACGCCGGTCCGTTCGATTGATAAAATCAAAGTCGGCAGTGGATGCCGCGGACCGGTTACAGAGAGAATCCAGAAGGAATTTTTTGCGATCATTTCCGGTGAAAAACCGGACCGTCACGGCTGGTTGACTCCTGTGTATGAAGCAGTGCGGGAAGAGAAGGCCGAAGCAGTGCCTGTGGCAAGCAGGCGATAGTAAAATCGGCCGGATCCCGATGATCCTGGAGGTTGCCGTATGCATATCAATGATCTGCTGAAGGTTGCTACCGACAAAGGTGCTTCCGATCTTCATCTCAAAGTCGGTTCTCATCCGGTGCTGCGAATCACCGGTGAACTTGTGCCGCTGGCCGATTTAAAGCGGCTGATGCAGGAAGACACGATCGCGATGGCTTTCAGCATCATGAACAACCGGCAGAAGCAAAAGTTCAAAGATCATCTGGAAATCGATATCGCTTATAGCGTTCCCGGATTAGGCCGCTTCCGTTGCAACATCTTTCAACAGCGCGGCACTGTCGGGCTGGTCCTTCGTGTAATTCCTGTTAAGATTCTGACCGTCCGTGAATTGAACCTCCCGGGAGTACTGGAAAAAATCTCGCTCGAGCCGCGCGGTCTGGTTCTCTGCACAGGAACCACCGGTTCGGGAAAATCCACCACGCTCGCCGCGATGATCGACTTTCACAACGCCCATCGCAAATCGCATATCATCACGATTGAGGACCCGATCGAATTTTTGCACCGCGACAAAAAAAGTCTGATCAACCAGCGCGAAGTCGAAGTGGATACAAGAAGTTTTTCTGCGGCCTTGCGCTCCGCCCTGCGTGAAGATCCTGATGTGATTCTGGTCGGAGAAATGCGTGATTACGAAACAATTGAAACGGCGATCACTGCAGCAGAAACCGGCCACCTTGTGATGAGCACCTTGCATACATTGGATGCAACCGAAACCATCAACCGTATCATTTCGGTATTTCCGCCTCACCAGCAAAAACAGATCCGGTTGCAGCTCGCCCAGGTATTGAGAGGAGTCGTTTCCCTCCGGTTGTTGCCCCGGGCCGACGGTCTCGGGCGCGTTCCGGCAACAGAAGTGCTGGTCTCGACTGCTTTGATCCGCGACTACATCATCAACAAGGAGAAAACACGGTTGATTCCCGCCGCAATTGCGCAAGGGATTTCGCAGTACGGAATGCAGACCTTTGATCAATCGCTTTATGCGCTTCTCAAAAGCAACATGATTACGTACGATGAAGCGATCCTGCGCGCAACCAATCCGGAAGAGTTCAAGCTGCGTTTGCAGGGTATTTCCTCGGTCACCGCAGAAGCTCGCGACCAGGTGGAAGATTTTGTGTTCAAAGGAAGCGGGCCGGAAGGCGGAAGCTCCGACGAAGGGGGAGACAAGTTCCCGTTCGACATGGAACCCGGCTAACTTGAACCGCAAAGACCACAAAGCCGGTCTTTGCGGTTCATTTTCCCCATGAACGCGAAGAACAAGGCGCTCCAGTATCTCAGCCGGTTTTCCCGCACCGAAAAGCAGGTCGCTGACTACCTGTTGCGCAAGGGGTTCTCCCCGGACGACATCTCTGCAACAATCTCTTATCTGTGTGAACACAAATTCCTGAACGACCACACTTACGCCGAATCCTATGTCCTGGCGAGGATACGGCGCGCAGACGGCCCTCGGAAAATCCGTCATCTTCTTCTTCAGAAAGGAATCCATGGTTCTCTGGCGGACCATTTTCTTGCTGATCTGTATCCACCGGAACTCCAGAAAGAGAGAGTGAAGATCTTAATCCGGAAACGGAAAGGCGGCGATCGTAACAGCCTTTTCCGTTTTCTGGCTTCCCGCGGTTTTCCTCAGTATGTTATGATTCAGGCTTTTGAGGAATTTAACCACGAAGATCACGAAGACAAAAACAGCGGGAAGTAAATTTATTTCATGAAAAGCGCTGAAATCCGAAAGACGTTTCTGCAGTTTTTTGCAGATCGTGGGCACCGTGTTGTGTCTTCGTCTTCGCTGATTCCCTACGGAGATCCCACGCTGCTCTTTACCAATGCGGGGATGAACCAATTCAAGAATGTCTTCCTGGGATTGGAGCAACGGGAATATTCGCGGGCCGTTTCCAATCAAAAGTGTCTGCGCGCCGGAGGCAAACACAACGACCTGGAAAACGTGGGAAAAACTGCGAGACACCACACTTTTTTTGAAATGCTCGGCAATTTTTCTTTTGGCGATTACTTCAAGAAGGAAGCAACGGCGTGGGCATGGGAGCTGATCACTCAGGGGTTCAAGATGGATCCCGCACGCCTCTGGATTTCGATCCACCATTCGGATGAGGAGGCTTTCGGTCTGTGGCACAAGGGCATCGGTGTTCCGGCGAACCGCATCGTGCGGCTGGGAGACAAATACAACTTCTGGGCCATGGGAGACACCGGACCGTGCGGTCCTTGCTCCGAAATTTATTTTGATCAAGGCATAGAAGTTGGTTGCAGGCGGGCGGAGTGCAGTATCGAATGCGATTGCGGCCGGTTTACGGAATTCTGGAATCTTGTGTTCATGCAGTTTAACCGGAACGAAAGCGGTGATTTGACTCCTTTGCCGCGGCCGTCCATCGACACGGGCGCCGGACTCGAACGCACAGCCGCGCTGATCCAGGGAGTGAAAAGCAATTTTGAAACGGACCTGTTGTTTCCGTTGATCGAATATGCCTCCGAAATATCCGCGATTCCCTGGAAACAGTCGGAGCAAACGGATACCGCGTTTCGCGTGCTTGCCGATCATGCCCGCGCCGCGACGTTCTTGATCTCCGAAGGGATCACTCCTTCCAATGAAGGACGCGGCTACGTGCTGCGCCGCATCATCCGCCGGGCCTTGCGATACGGCCGCGCGCTTCAATTCCGTGAGGCGTTTCTCTACCGAATCACCGGAAAGGTAGTGGACCTGCTGGGTGATGTGTTCCCGGAACTGGTCCCGTCTGCGGACTATGTGGCCCGTGTCTGCCGTTCCGAAGAAGACAAGTTCAAATCCGTGGTCGAACATGCTACTACCCAATTAGAAGATGTTTTCTTGCTGGCGCAGGAGCAGAAACGCAGCCGCCTGCTTGGAAGCGAGGTATTCAAACTGTACGATACATTCGGGCTTCCGGTCGATTTTGTTCAGGAGATGGCGAACGAACGGAATTTTGAGGTGGACCATGCCGGGTTTGAAGCGGAAATGGAAAAGCAGAAAAAAGCCGCCCGCGCCGCCTGGAAAGGGGACCTGACGTTCGAAGCGCAGGAGATCTATCGCACGATCAGCCAGACCTGCCGGACAGCATTTACCGGTTATTCCATGATCGAGGAGAAGGACTGCCAGATCGTCCAGTTGCTGATCCAATTCAGGCCGGTGGCCAAAATCTCGGCCGGAGAAACAGCGGAGCTGGTGCTGAATAAAACGCCGTTTTACGCCGAATCAGGCGGTCAAATCGGCGACCACGGAATCGTGCAATCCGCCGCAGGCAAGGCGCGAGTTCTGGACACGAAAATGCCTGTGGCAGGCCTCTTTGTCCACAAAATCGAGATGGAATCGGGAACGCTCGAAACAGGAGATTCTGTGACCGCCATCGTGGACCATGCGTTCCGGCAATCCGTCCGCAAAAACCACACGGCAACCCACCTCCTCCACGCCGCTCTCCGGCGCCAGTTTGGTGATCACGTGAAACAGGCCGGCTCCCTTGTTGCGCCCGGCCATCTTCGCTTTGACTTTACCCACTACACCGGATTGAACACAGAAGAAATTCAGCGGCTCGAACGGGAAATCAACGAAAAAATTATCTCTAATCTATTAGTAGAAACACAGGTCACCTCCATGGAGGAGGCCCTGGCGCGGGGAGCGATGGCTCTGTTCGGCGAGAAGTACGGCGACCGGGTACGCATGGTGAGCATTGCAGACTATAGCAAGGAGCTGTGCGGCGGGACGCATTGTTCTTCCACCGGCGAGGTCGGCGCATTCTTGATCGCCAGAGAAGGCAGCACTGCTGCCGGAATCCGGCGTGTTGAGGCAGTGACCGGCCTGGGGGCGCTCGAACATATTCAGCAGGAACGCGGGTTGGTAGAACAATTGACCTCCGCCCTGAAAATTTCCAGTGATGAAGTCCTTCAGCGTGTTCAGGACCTCCTGGAACGCAACAAGAAATTGGAAAAGGAGCTGGAACGGCTCAAATCCAAAAGCATGCTTCAGCCCGCAACACAAGATCTGGTGATTGATCAGCAACTAGACAATGGGAAGAGAATCTATGTGCGTTTGTTCCCCGACGCGGAACCGGATCATCTGGGGAATTTTGTCGATGAAGTGTTTCGAAGCGGCAATTACTCGGTGGTGACTGCGGGAGCTGTCTCCAGCGGCGCCCTGGCCGTCCGCGTGGAAGATTCAGTCAATGCCGCCGACCTGTTCCGCAAGTATTTTGTTTCCGAGTTTGGCGGCGGGGGCGGCGGACGCAAAGATTTCGCCAAAGGCGGCCTGAAGAAACTCAAAGATCTGCCTCCTCAAGAATCCTTGCAGTTGCTCCTGAAAGCAATTGCAGCGTATAACCGGTAAGGGCGCATGGCATTCGCCCCCTACAATCCGGGCGGGCTCGGATATCTGTTCCAGAATCTTGCTTTTCTATTCCTCTGGCGAATGGCGGAACAGGCCAACGGCCCGCCCTGGCTTAGGAAGTATTTTTCATATTACTCTCGTCAAACGATCTTGAAGATTGTTACAGCCGAAAAGATTGCAGTGAGGTAGGGCGAGTATTCCGCCGCCCGCCGCCTTGCGACGGCGGGCGCGGACATACGATCACTTCCTCATTGCGCCGCGATGGCAGCGGCCGCTTTGCCGTCATCGAGCTTGCGCTGATCCTGCGCGGTCAAGGGCGCGGGCTTCAGGTAAACCGTGACCTTCTTGATCTCGCCGGTGAACTTGAAGGGCACGTGGTAATCTTCGGTGACGGGAGTGCCTGTGTCCTCTCCGCAATCCAGCGTTTCATCGAGTGAGAGGCGGAAGGCCAACGTGCGTTCGATGCGGCCGGTGGCCACGGTCTTGCCGTCCACCTGGATCGTGCCG
>CAZDDB010000128.1:0-10173 GCA_964504105.1 uncultured Acidobacteriota bacterium | reverse complement strand
GACTTGTTGGGTAGCGCGACACATTTGAGCTACTGTCTTTCAATTAGCGGATTTACAGTTCTTGGCCCTTTGCAGTTTGCCCTGGAAGAAGAAACGTCTTCGGGTACTGTCCCCTACCGCAGACTTTGAATGAACCAAAATCCTTGTACCAATCACCTTCCGGGGCATCGGGCTCAGATTCCCGCCAGAGTTTCAGTTGATACAGGTCTTGAGCGGTGATTTGACGCTCTCTGAGGCGCTCAAGAGGTGATCGCGGAGAGCGGGAGGAAGATTCGTCCACTGGATCTTAGGCACTCATTCTCCGAAAGTCATTCGGGCGAGTTCTTTCTTTAGTTCCTGCTGTTCGTTTACGTCGCTGGACTTCCCTAGGCGCTCTGCCAATTCGAAGAACCTGCGCTTCTCCTCTTCTTTTGATCGTAGTCCCGTTTCAACGAGTTCCACAAGTATCCGATTCGAACTGACCTTTCGACTTCTTGCCATGGCCTTTACTCGCTTGGCTAGGGGAGAAGGTAGGGAGACACTTTGGCGAATTGCCTTTTCGGTTGTTGCCATGGGGTAAGTATACACCATTGTGCATCAGAATGCACCAGTACCATGTATTCTTATTCTTGTGATGAGACGAAAAGCGTCACCGCAATGTGAAATGAACGCCCGCCGAGCTACCCAACGCTGGAATTACTATGATATCAGACGGATAAAGGCGGGTATGACCGTATTACACCTATCAGTAGGGTGTAATAGCTTTTCGCCTCAGTTTCTTGTGGCGTCCGGGCAGACATAAAATTCAATCTATGATGCCTCCCCAGGAAGTTTAGCTATTTGTTCCGCGTTTGAAGGGATTTATGATCGATCGATCTGTACAGCAATGAAGGAGAACCGAAATCGGGCGCAGGAAACCCGGATGAATCAAATCGCCGGCAATTTCATTCATCGGCTCAAGAACAAACCTCCGCTCCTGAATTGCAGGATGCGGAATCACCAGGTCCTGATCCTGAAGGATCAGATCGTGATAAAAGAGGATATCGAGATCGATTGTGCGTGGTCCTTTTGAAATTTCGCGGATGCGTCCGATCTGTGACTCCACCTGCTGACAGCGGATCAGCAGTTCCCGGGGCGATAGCGCGGTATCCACACAAATCACCTGATTCAAGAACCACGGCTGTTCGAGAAAACCAACTGGTTCCGTTTCATAAATGGAAGACACGATCACTACGGGCAGCCCGAGAAACAGGACTGCATCTGCAAGATTCTTTTCCCGGTCCCCTAGATTTGATCCGGTCCCGATGTAAATTCCCGAGTTCATCTCGTGTGACTTTTTCCTGAATAATGATAACCTTGCCCCTTCCGCTATGCTATACTTTCCCCTTTCGCCAACGTCATGCAATACGAGCCTGTCATCGGTCTCGAGGTGCACGCCCAGCTCGCTACCGAATCGAAGATCTTCTGTGGGTGCAGTGCGCATTTCGGGGCCCAACCGAATGAACATACCTGCCCCGTTTGTCTCGGATTGCCGGGAGCGCTGCCCGTACTGAATGAGAAGGCAGTTGAGCTTGCGTTACGCGCGGCGATAGCGGTTGAATGCGAGATTCCACCCATCTCCGTCTTTGCGCGAAAAAACTACTTTTATCCCGATCTGCCCAAGGGTTATCAGATTTCCCAATACGATCAACCTCTTGCCATCAATGGCCGGATCCTCATCCCCGTCGAGGGCGCTTCTAAAACGATCCGCATCAAGCGAATCCATATGGAAGAAGACGCAGGGAAATTGGTGCACGAAGGAGTCGAGCAGGATTCCGCTTCCAGTTTTGTCGATCTAAACCGGAGTGGCGTGCCGCTGATCGAGATCGTGAGCGAACCGGATATCCGCAATCCGCAAGAAGCCAACCTCTATCTGACACAGATCAAGGCGATCCTTCAATATTGCAAAATCTCTGAAGCAAACATGGAAAGAGGAAACCTGCGGTGCGATGCCAACATATCGCTGCGCCCCGCCGGGAGTACCGGACTCGGCACAAAAGTTGAGATTAAGAATCTCAACTCCTTCCGAAACGTGGTGAAAGCGCTGGAACACGAAATTGAAAGACAGACAGAGGCATTGCGGGTGGGCAAAACAATTCTTCAAGAGACGCGTCTGTTCAACGCAAACAAAGGGATCACCGAGTCAATGCGTTCAAAGGAAGAGGCCCACGATTACCGCTATTTTCCGGAACCGGATCTTCTTCCTCTTCCCGTAGAACCGGAAGTATTGCGCCGGATCAAGGCGGCGCTTCCCGAGTTGCCCGAGCAAAAACGGACGCGTTTTTTACGGGAGTACAATCTCTCTCCTTCGGAGGCGCTTGTGTTTGCTGAAGATCCCGAACTGGCAGAATTCTACGAGCAAAGCGCACGTTTGAGCGGCGATGCGAAGCAGTCGGCCAACTGGATCCTGCGCGATTTGCTGGGAAAGCTGAAAGAAAATGCCGTCTCGATACAGGAATCTGCCGTTTCTCCAACGCACATTGCAGCGCTCGTGGACCTGATCCGGAAAGGAACCATCAGCGCCAATCAGGGAAAAGAGATATTCGAAGATATGTGGAGAGAGGGAAAGCTTCCGCAAGAGATTGTCAAACAAAAAGGGATCATGCAGATTTCGGACGAGAGCCGGGTAGCCGGCATCCTGGAACAGGTGCTGGCTCAAAATCAGGATCTGGCGAACAGATTTAAGAATGGAGAAGACAAACTTCAGGGTGTTCTGGTAGGACTGGTGATGAAAGCAACCGGCGGTAAAGCGAATCCAGCGCTGGTCAATCGCCTGTTGAAAGATAGGAAGAACCACTAAGACACGAAGACACGAAAAAGGTATTGAATTTTCATGGAACTTCGTGTCTTGGTGTCTTTGTGGTTTCCGATGATCAAGATGTTTCATGTGACAAAGCGATACGACCGGGAATATACGGCGCTCCAGGATCTTTCGCTTCACATTCCGAAAGGGGAATTCACGTTTGTTACCGGACCAAGCGGCGCAGGAAAATCAACGCTGCTCAAGCTGTTGATCCGGGAAGAAATGCCCACCAGCGGTCAGATCATTGTCCATGGCAGAAACTTTGCAACGGTTACCGAGCACCAGATCCCGATCTTGCGCCGCAACATGGGATTTGTGTTCCAGGACTTCAAGTTGTTGAAGCGCAAGACGGTGTATGAAAACGTCACCTTTGTGCTTCACGTCATCGGTATTTCGGTAAAGATCCAGAAAAAGCGCGCGTTTGAAATCCTCAAAATGGTGGGGCTACAGCACAAGATGCACTCATTTCCCCTGCAGCTATCCGGCGGCGAACAGCAGCGGGTCGCCATCGCGCGGGCGCTGATCAACGAACCGGTCCTGCTGCTGGCGGATGAACCAACAGGCAACCTCGACCCGGAGCTGGCGCTCGAAATCATGCAAATCTTTAAGCGGATCAGTGCCCGTGGCACTACCGTATTAGTAGCCACTCATGACCGCGAGATGATTCAGCGGATCAAGGGACGCGTTGTCGTTCTCGATCACGGCCGTCTGGTCGACGACTATTCTCTCTAACACATGCGTCCGCTGAATGTCCTCCGCTACTTTCTGCAGGAAGCACTTGTGAATCTCTGGACAAACCGCCTCAACAATTTTGTCTCCATCTCCATTATCACGTTTTCCCTGTTCACCTTTGGTTTGTTTCTGCTGACCGCCGGAAACATAAGCCGGTTGATCGGCCGCTGGACCGAAAATATTCAGGTGAACGTGTTCTTACAAAAAGGCACGAACCGCCAGGAGTTGAAGCGTCTGGAATCGATCATTCAAAGCTCTGCCTGTGTCGCACGATACACCTACATCAGCGAGGAAGAAGCCCTCAGGAGGTTTCATTCGTACTATCCTGGAATGAGCCGGATACAAGGAGAGCTGGGGACAAACCCGTTTCCCCCATCTTACGAAATTACGATTCGCCGCGAATTTCAAAACAAAAGCGCGGTCCAGGAGCTGGTTGGAAAAATGCGCTCGGACCCGCATGTGGAAGATGTGGAGTATGATCAGGAGTGGATTGACCGCGTGCAGTTTATTATCCGGTTCGTTCGTACGGTCGGACTCTTCTTCGGCGGTGTGCTGATGTTTACGGCGATGTTTTCAATCTCCAATGTAATCAAACTGATGGTGCAGTCCCGAAAAGACGAAATTGAAATCATGCGGCTTGTGGGCGCCACGAACGCTTTTATCAAGGGACCCTTTCTGACCGAGGGGATCCTGCAAGGACTTCTGGGCGGACTTCTTGCAACTCTGATTCTTTTTGCCGTTTACCAGGGGATTCTGGCAAAACTGCTGATGTTGAACGCGCCATTCTTTTCGGTCAATCAGCTGCGATTCCTGACGAACTGGATGATGGTGGGACTGACCGGAGGCGGAATGCTGGTGGGCTTTCTGGGCAGTTTCGTTTCGCTGAGAAAACTCGTGAAGATTTGATTTCTCGCAAAGACGCAAAGAGGCAAGGATTTGAGCGCAAGAAACGGATAGTTGGTACCGGTAAGTTGCTGTATGTTATCGCGTAAGGATGGTGAAACCATGAACGAGGAACTTTACTGGAATGCAACATTATCGAGAGATGCGAGCTTTAACGGGATGTTTGTATACGGAGTCCGTTCCACCGGCGTTTACTGCCGTCCGTCTTGCCCGTCCCGGCGGCCTGAACGGAAGCAGGTTTCCTTTTTTTCACAACCGGAATCGGCGGAACGAGCGGGATTCCGTGCCTGCAAGCGATGCGAACCGCGGAACACGGAAGCGGGAACAAGACTCGTCGAACAAGTTTGTTCATACGTGGAAGAGAATCGGAATCAGCCCGTACCACTCACCAGATTGAGCAAGCATACGGGAGTAAGCGCGCACCATTTACAGCGAACCTTCAAACGGCGAATGGGAATCACACCAAGACAGTATGCAGACTCATTGCGTCTCGGTTCCCTGAAACAGGAGCTGCGCACAGGCAGCGACGTTACCGGCGCAATCTATGGCGCCGGGTACGGATCCAGCAGCCGTTTGTACGAACGCGCGGATTCGCAGCTCGGAATGACTCCGGCCACTTACCGGCGCGGAGGAAAAGGAATGCAGATCCGGTACACGATCACGGATTCGCTCCTGGGACGTCTGCTGATCGCCGCAACCGAAAAGGGCATTTGCGCAGTCAGTCTTGGGGATTCCGATTCCTCGCTGACGAACAGCCTGACAAAAGAATATCCGAACGCAGAAATCGCGCAGGACAAGAGCGAACTCGGGAAATGGGTTCGCGAATTCCTGCGTCATTTGGATGGAAAGCAGCCGCAACTGAATCTGCCGGTCGATGTTCAAGCGACGGCTTTTCAGCGCCGTGTTTGGGAAGAATTGCGACGAATTCCATACGGGGCTACAAAATCCTACGGTGAGATTGCCCGCATGATCGGAAAGCCAACTGCTACCCGGGCTGTGGCGCGCGCCTGTGCGACAAACCCGGTGGCTCTGGTTGTTCCCTGTCATCGCGTTGTGCGTGAAGACGGAAACCTGGGCGGATATCGATGGGGACTCACCCGCAAACGCGCGCTCCTGGAAAAAGAGAAGAAGAAAACCGCAAAGGCCGCAGAGACCGCAAAGTAAAAAATATCAGGTATCGTTGCCGCAACAGACGGCGTACTCCCGTGCCAAATCCCCGGCGTCTCTACGGTGAAGTCCTTACTTCTTTTCCAGTTTCAACGAGATCGAGTTGATGCAGTAGCGTAGACCCGTCGGCTTCGGACCATCATCAAAAACGTGTCCAAGATGCGATGCACAACGGCTGCAATGAACCTCGCTCCGAACCATCCCTAAGCTGCTGTCGGTATCGGAGGCAACATTCTCCGGAGCGATCGGTTTCCAGAAACTGGGCCAGCCGGTGCCGGAATCAAACTTTGCATCCGAACTAAATAGATCAGTCCCGCAAGCGGCGCATTTGTAAATACCCTTGTCCTTTGTGTGAGCGTACTCACCCGTAAATGCGCGCTCGGTACCCTGTTTCCGCAGTACCTGGAACTGCTCCGGAGTCAGCACCTGTTTCCATTCAGCCTCGGTTTTGTTTATTTTGTCTGCCATGATGTATCCTTTCTGTTTTTCAGAATATAACTTGATCCGGGCGGAACTGCCACTGTTTTCCGCCGCTGGAATCCGCACCACGCCGTAGACGATTCCGGCAGCCAGAACTGCACCCAGAATCCGCAATAAATAATTCCTTTTCATTGGGTATCCTCCTGAACACCAATACGTAAGAATAGGACTGCCTGGATTGTTTGCAACCCGAAACATCCAAACACAGGAACCGCGCGTATATACAAACTTCAAGCAAAACAAAAAACCGAAATCAACGAAGGAGAATAAAAACAATGAAAAAGATTCTGGTAGCAATGCTCATCGCGGCGTCGTCCTTTGCCCTGACCACTTCCCTTTTCGCAAAAGGAGAGGTAATGGTAGGTGGCGAAGCGATGTTCAATTCCAAGGACATCATCGACAACGCGGTCAACTCAAAAGATCACACAACGCTGGTAGCTGCAGTGAAGGCGGCCGGGCTCGTGGAAACCCTGAAAGGAAAGGGGCCCTTCACCGTATTCGCCCCTACCAATGATGCGTTTGAGAATCTCCCGGCCGGCACAGTGGAAACGCTGTTGAAGCCGGAGAACAAGGCAACTCTGACAAAGATCCTGACATATCATGTTGTGTCGGGCGTCTACGATTACAAATCGATCAAGAAAGCCATCCAGGCCGGAAGCGGCATGGCAACGTTGAAGACCGTCAGCGGTGGAACTCTTACCGCCATGATGAACGGCGACGTCAGCATCGTACTGAAAGATGAGAAGGGGAACACTTCCAACATCTCGACTTACGATGTGTATCAGTCCAACGGCGTGATCCATGTGATCAGCTCCGTTGTTCTGCCGAACTAAAAACAGACAACCGAACGTGTAGCGGCGGGCCTCGGTGCCCGCCGTTACCCGTGGTCCGGGTGCAATCGCAATTCGTAAAATCAATTCATCGACCGGCTCTCTTGAGGAACGGATCCTCAGAGAACGCAACTTCGCAGCGCGAAGCGCGCGCCGTTTCGACGGTGCCTGGATGCTCGCACGGAAAAGCAGATTCGTGGCGTCGCTACCACACTGCTCGATTACATCAAGGGCGCCGTTTGTGCGAGAATCGTACTCGAGGCCATGATACGCCGGGCCGATCTCAGTGCAGAAGGCCACGCAGATCAGATGTATGATAATCCGCGTTAGAAGGAAAGGAGACGGTTATGCCAACGTTCAACAACCGGAACAGCGGTACATGCAGAATTCAGTTGAGTATGCTTTTTGCTTTGGCCCTGGGTATGTTTGGATTCAGTTCCCAAGCATTTTCCTCGGATTCTTCCAAAGTACCGCAGCTTCGACTCCCCGGAATTGCAAAGCCCGAGCGCTATTCTGTTGAGCTGACGATTGTCCCAACAAGCGCCACCTTCACCGGCGTTGCGGAAATCGATATGGAGTTTCAACAAGACACAACTTTTCTATGGCTGAACGCAAACGATCTCAAGGTGAAAGAAGTGTCTCTGCAACAAGGAAAGGACTTGATCTCCGCACACGCCACGCAGTCACAACCGGATTATGTGAAGCTTGATTTTGATCATCCTGTGCATTCCGGGAAAGCCCGGTTGCACGTTTCCTATAGCGGGGTTTTGAACACAATTGACAATTCTGCGGTCTTTAAGGAAAAAGAAGGCGGCGACTGGTATGTCTTTACCTTCTTTGAACCAAGGAATGCGCGCCGCGCATTTCCTTGCTTCGATGAGCCTTCGTACAAAGTTCCCTGGCAACTGACTCTTCACGTTCCCAAAGAGGACGTAGCTGTTTCCAATACAAATGCTGTATCCGAAGCCGCAGAGAAAGACGGAATGAAGAAAGTGGTTTTCGGGGAAACAAAACCGCTTCCCAGTTATCTTGTAGCGTTTGCAGTCGGTCCGTTTGAAATTGTTGACGCGGGAAAGGCCGGTAAGAATCATACGCTTCTTCGGATTATCACTCCGCGCGGCAAATCCAGTCAGGCGCGGTACGCCGTGGCAACCTGTCCTCAAATTTTTTCGCTCCTGGAAGATTATTTTGGGATACCGTACCCGTATGAAAAACTGGATCAAATCGCAGTACCGCAAACGGGTTTTGCCATGGAAAACGCGGGGCTCATTACATACTGGCAGACCGGATTGCTTGCGCCGCCCGAACAGGAGACATTTCTTTGGAAGCGGAGCTATGCAAGCGTGATTGCTCATGAAATGGCGCATCAATGGTTCGGAGATCTGGTGACTATGAGCTGGTGGGATGAGATCTGGTTGAATGAGTCTTTTGCCAGCTGGATGTCAACCAGGATCGAGAATCAATGGAAGCCGGAATGGAAAATTCAGACTTCAAACATGTCATCCCTGCAGCGGGCCATGTCGGGAGATAGTCTTGTCTCAGCGCGAAAAATTCGCCAGCCAATTACTACAAATGACGATATCGAGAACTACGTGGATGCGATTACCTACGACAAGGGAGAATCGATTCTTTACATGTTTGAAAAATGGATCGGTGAAGAAAAGTTTCAAAGAGGAGTTCAACGATACTTGAAGGCGCATGCCTGGGGGAATGCAACGACAGAAGACTTTCTCGCTGCATTGAGCGCGGAAGTAGGGTTCGATATCGCTCCCGCATTCAATTCTTTTCTTGATCAAGGCGGGGTTCCACTTGTTTCGGCGGAGCTCATATGCGGCGAGAAAGGGGCAAAGCTGCGAATGTACCAGCAGCGCTATCTTCCCATCGGCTCGGAAGGAACGCCGGTTCAGATTTGGCAAATTCCAGTCTGCGTCCGTTATGTCATTGGATCCTCTGCGGATCAGAAGTGCACCCTTCTGAAAGAAACAGAAGCGGATTTCCCCCTGAGCCAATCAGGTGGTTGCCCCGACTGGGTTCTAGGAAACGCGGGTGAAACCGGGTATTACCACGTTCGATATCAAAACGATCTGCTGAATGGCCTTTTGCAGAAAGGCATGAGTGCGCTGACAACGAGGGAACGGCTGGGGTTGCTAACCGATCTTTATGCGATGGCGAAGAACGGCAGCCTTCCCACAGCAAAGGTGCTTTCTGCAATCCCGGCATTTTTGCAGGATTCCGATTCTCATGTCCTTACGGCTACGCTGGACGTCGTTGCCGCAATAGATCCTTATCTTGTACCGCATGACCTACAGCCAAATTACCAGCGGTTCATTCGGAAACTTTACGGCGAAAAAGTACGAGAAATCGGATGGCGGAACAAGGCAGAGGAAGACATTCAGATGAGAGTGCTTCGTCCCGCGCTTCTTACCCTGGTTGCGATTCAAGGGGAAGACCCTCAACTAAATACGGAAGCGACGCGGCTTGCGCAAGCGTGGCTGAAGGATCGCACTGCCGTTGATTTTGACGTGCTGGGGATTGTCTTAAGGATTGCAGCGCGGCATGGAAACCGCGTATTATTCGATGACTTCCGCCGGACTGCAAAAGAGACTGAGGATTTGCAAGAGCGAGGCCTCTTGATAGGCGCACTGGCGGATTTTCTTGATCCGAATTTGCATCGAGAAGCTCTCTCGTTGATTTTCTCCGATGAGTTTGATCCGCGTGAATCGAGCTATACGCTGGCAAGCGATGAGCCCGAGAACTGGCAGTCCGAGTATGATTTTTTCAAACAGAATTTCAGCGCCATCCTGAAGCGCTTGCCTCACGACGATGCTGCGTACCTGCCAATACTATCGCGAAAATTCTGCGATGAGCAGCACAGGGTCGATGTTCAAGCTTTCTGGGATCCCCACGCCGCGGAATTCGCAGGCGCCCCCCGTAATCTAAGAAGAACCCTGGAGACAATATCGCTTTGCGCTGCTTTTCGCGACACCCAGCAGTCCAGTGTTGCCTCCTTTCTTAGAGACTATTAGGGCTCGCCACGTCGGAACCAGGCGTGCTCTTCTACATCATGGTCGACAGCGTGGCCGCAAGCGTCGACGCCGTCATTGCCCATGGCTGCGAGCTCGTGCAACCGATCGGCGCCGATGCGCCCGAGGTGACCGCGAGGTTCCGCGATCCGGAGGTAATGTGATCGGCCTTTGCCAGGAACCAGGCCGTTGACGATGCCGGAGTCGCGAGCTACAT
>CAZDDB010000127.1:3011-10232 GCA_964504105.1 uncultured Acidobacteriota bacterium | reverse complement strand
GGTGCACCGTCCAGGATGCCAAGGTCATTTGGCTGACCGCCTGAAGTCGCGTAAAAACAGGTCCGATCGAGAATCACCGCATGACCGTCCGGAACCGCAAACTGCTCCAGAATGGTCCCGGTAAACTCGGACTGATAGGCATCCTGCCAGAAAAGCTTCTCGGTCATGAATCCAGCTCCTATTACATGCCGGGCATTTCCTGAACGGCATAATCGGGTGGAACAGTAAAAAGAGAATCCTCAATCGATTTTGTAGAGATGCTTTGCACTTCCGATTTGCTTTCCATGCTCTGTCCCATCAGCGAAATCTTGGAAGCTGTTCGAACAGGCAATCCTTTGATTTGAGGCGTCTTGTCGGATCCCATCATCCGGGCAAAATTCATTGCAAAATCCCGGTATTTATCAAACTCGCTGGTATCCACATCCTGAGTCACGCACTCCGTGGTGCTTCCGCTGATCGGACCGGAAATCGTGACTACATACTCATCGCACTTGAACCCGTTTACCTCCGACGAAGCGCCGGTTTTCTTGACATCGGTCTTCATCTCTCCCATCTTCCCCATCATGTCTCCTGCATGTTTCATGAGATCCATCGACATGCTCATGACTTTCTTCTCTGCCGGATTCACGTTGTAGATCTTGTTCGTCTGCAAGTCCAAAATTTGATAGTTCGGACTTTCTTTCGTTTCAATCCGTGCTTTGGTTCCCTTGACATACATGGTCATGGTCAAATTTTTCGCAGGTTGCCCCATCATCGCTCCCGTCTGGACATTTTGAACGATGGTAATGTCGGCAAGGCAAACGGCACAGAATAGAATCAGAACCGGTAAACAAAAAATCTTCTTCATTCGGTTTCTCCTTTATTTCCCATTTTTGGAGCGGCGGGCGTCCCTGCCCGCCAGGTCTTTGCCGAGAGAACTAATTGGCGGGCACTGAGGCCCGCCTATCCAGAATAAAAACGGCAAATTACGTTTTCTCGGTTTCGTAACCTTTCTTCAAATCTTCGAGTATTTCCTTCACGGAAGAATAACGTTGATTCCGGTCTTTTTCCAGTGTTTTCATCACAATTTTCTCCAGCCAGTCAGGAACTGACGGGCTGATGTGACGCATGGAAGGTACCGGTTGAGTGAGGTGTTTCATGATGATCGAGCGTGGATCTTCTCCCATAAACGGCTCCTCGCCGGTAAACAAATAAAACATCAGGACACCGAGCGCGTACACATCCGAGCGTTTGTCCAGGTCTTTTCCCTGGATCTGTTCCGGAGACATATATTTGGGTGATCCCATGACCTGACCGCTTGTGGCATCCACATGATCCGACGTCCGCGCGATCCCAAAATCCAGTACGTGTGGGTTTAGCGAACGGTCCAGCAAAACGTTCTGAGGTTTGAGATCACGATGGACAATCCCCTGGGAGTGAGCGGCCTGAACGCCCTGCATGACCTTCGCTACAATCGCAAGCAGTGTACGGAGATCTCTCTTACTCTTTTTCAACCATTCGTCCAGGCTGGTCCCTTCGATATATTCCATGGAAATATACCGGTTGCCTTTGTATTTGCCGGTATCAAACACCTTTACGACGTGAGGATGTGTGATCATCCGTGTAAGCTTGATTTCGCGCAGGAAACGTTTCTGGATGCTTGCGTCCGCGCTAAACTCAGCCCGCAGCACTTTCAGTGCCACAAGATCATCGAGGTCACGATCTCTGGCCTGGTATACATGTCCCATTCCGCCCGATCCGATTTCGCGTAGGATCTCGTAACGCTCGTTCAGCACCATACCGGGAACTATGTCGGCAACTTCCAGTTCTTCCAGGATGTCTTCCGCACCGGTATATCGACGCCCCTTGTCTTTCCTCAGACACTTCTGGATGATCTTCATCAGAAATAGCGGCACCGGATATTTGGAAGTTTCCGGAAAAGAGGGAATCTTTTTCAGATGCTGCAGTTCCACATCCTGTCCTATAAACGGAGGCACTCCGTAAACCATCTCGTAAAGCAAAACGCCAAATGTATACAGATCGGAACGGGCATCTACTTTCTCGCCAAGGACCTGCTCGGGGCTGCCATATCTCTTGACAATCAAAGTGCTTCCTTTCTCCCATCGCGTCTCAATTCCGAAGTTGGCAATCTTCACCTGGTTCCCGGCCCCAATGTAGATGTTTTCCGGACAGAGATTGCGATGAACGATTCCTTTCTTATGGGCGTAGGACAGCGCCAGACAGGTTTGGGTTGCGAATTCGCAGATTTCAGAAATCTCCAGCGGACCGCGGGAAAGATACTGCCGGAGAGTCGGTCCATCCACATACTCCATGCACAAAAAATAATGATCGTCGTCTTTCCCGCTATCGTAAATCGCGATGATGTTACTCTGATTGAGAGTGGATACGACTTTCGTTTGATCCAGAATCTTGCCGGTGATGTTTTTGTCCTGCTGCGGAAACCGGCGGATCATGACGGTCCGCCCCAGTGTGGTGTCATGCGCTTTGTACAAAATGCCGAACGCGTCGCGGCCGATCTTTTCGGAAAGTTCATACCGGCCGGCGAGAATTCGTTTTACGGAGGTGGGAGTCACTTCATTGGACATTCCATCCAGTAGATTCGATTCTTTGATTTTCTGCAGACGCGCATAACAGTCTTTATAATCCAAATTGACCGAAAGGATCTTCTCATAGACCTCACGCGCCTTTGAATACTGCGCAGATTTTTCGTACAGACGCGCGAAATGATAATAAATTTCAATATTGTCTGCAGATAGCGGCTCGTCACGGACCGCTTCCAGAAATTTCTGCTGCGCCACGGAATACATTTCCATGCGGGTAAAAAGTTGACCAAGCAGAATACAGGATTCCAAATAATCGTCGTCTTCCGGCGCGATTTGCTGAAGCAACGAAATGGCCTTTTGCGCGCCGTTTCCTTCGCTTATTAATTTTGCCGCACGGATCCGTTGTCCGGCCTGCGTCAGACAATCAATCGCCCGGTCGAGTTTTCCAACTTCTTCGTACAGTTTCGCGGCATAATCAAAATTCTTGGCGCGTTCGTACAGTTCAGCCGCTTTTTCCATCTCGTTCAGCTTGAGATACAGTTCGGCTGCTTTTGTAGAATCATCCAGCGTTTCATAAAAGAGGGCGGCGCGGTAAAAATCATGAGCCTCTTCGTAAGCCTCCGCCGCGCGCTGAATCCGGTTGGTCTGCAAATACAGCTCGGCGGCTTCTTCAAAACGCTTCAGTTGAAAACACACATCCGCCAGCAGTTCTTTGTTCTGAGCCGATTCGTCCAAGCCTGATAAACAATCGTAGGAGCTGTCGTACTGCCCGATCCGGTAGTACATTTCGGCTGCTTTGAGCGGCTTTTTCGCAAGCGTCAGACATTCTGCCGCTTTATTGAGGTTTTCCGCCTGTTCGTAACAGACGGCCGCTTTCTCGTATTTTTTGAGCCGGCAATACAGCGCGCCGGCGGCGTTTCCCGTACGGGTCAGGCGATTGCGATGAGAATCCAGGAATCCCTTTTCATCCTTGTCCAACATGAGCTGTTTGAGGATTCGGGAATACGCGTCGGCGGCCTTTTCGTATTTTTGGGCCTGTATATATAGCGCAGCGGCTCGTTCCAGCATCTCTGATTGTTCCGCCAGCAATGCAGCCCGTGAAATCTCTCCGGCTTTCTCGGCCATTCCCGATGCGTGAACCATGTCGCCGCTTTTTTCATACATGGCAGATGCCATCCTGTAGTCTTTCAGACGGTTCCCATAGATTTCTGCGGCCTCCTGGAATTTACCGCTTTGCATGTAGTATTTGGCTGCGCCTTTCCAGTCTTCCTGTTTCTCCAGCATTCGGGCGGCCAGAGCATAATGTCCTCCTTTGAGGTACATATCCATCGCGCTCTTGTCATCGCCGCCAAGAAAGAACATGTCCCCCGCTTTGGAGTAGTCGCCTTCCCGGGTGGCCTTGCGCGCTTCGCGAATATAATCCGGCATATACAAATTGCAGATTGCGGATTGCGGATTGTGTAATTTCAATCCGCATTCCGAAATCTAGAATCCGTAGTCTTTCCAGCGTTTCGTGACCAGAGCTTTGATTTCAGAACTCATCACAATTTCATCGGGCCATGGTCTCGTGAACCCTTCTTCTTTCCATTTTCTAGTGGCATCCACTCCCATATGTGATCCGTAGCCCATCAGACGGGATGCATGGTCCAGAACATCGATCGGCCCCATCACAAACTCGATATCCCGCTCCGGATCAATGTGGTTGAGCGCTTTCCAGGCTACTTCGTGGACATTCTGCACATCCACATCGTCATCCACAATCACAATGACTTTGCTGAACATCGCCTGTCCCAACCCCCAGATACCATGCATGATTTTGCGGGCGTGACCCGCGTATCGTTTGCGAATACTCACAAGCACGAGATTGTGAAAAATCCCCTCAAACGGCATATGCATGTCCACGATCTCCGGAAACTGCTTCTGGATCACCGGCAAAAACAACCGCTCCACAGCCTGTCCCATGTAATCATCTTCCTGCGGGGGCGGTCCAACGATGATGGTGTGATACACCGGATCTTTGCGATGCGTGATGCAGGTCAGGTGAAATGCGGGATACTGATCTTCCAGCGAGTAGTATCCGGTGTGATCGCCAAACGGACCTTCGGTGCGTAATTCTTCCTCCGGGTCGACAAATCCTTCCAATACGATTTCTGCATGCGCGGGAACTTCCAGATCGACAGTTTCGCAAGGGACCATCTCCACAGCTTTTTCGCGCAACAGTCCGGCAAACAGCATTTCATAAAGGTCATCGGGAAGAGGAGTGATCGCCGAAAACGTAAGTGCCGGATCGCAGCCGATAGCGATGGCCACTTCCATTCGTTTTTTTTCTCCCATGTACTTCTTGTGATGCGCCGCGCCATGCTTGTGCAGCTGCCAGTGCATGAGCAGCGTCTTGCCGTCCACTACCTGCAGACGGTAGCAACCGACATTGTGTTTTCCGCTGCGCGGATCCACGGTAAATACGAGAGGGAGCGTAATGTAACGGCCGCCATCTTTCGGCCAGCATTTCAGGATCGGCAAAAAATCCAGCGAAGGATTGTCCTTCAGAATCACTTCTTTGCATGGTCCTGTTTTCACCGTCTTTGGCATCATCTGCGCAATTTCGGCCAGGCGCGGCAGCAATTTCAGCTTGTCCATCATACTCGACGGCTTTTCCAGCAATTCAAAATATTTCTGGAAAAAATCTTCATAAGATTCCAGTCCGAGCGCAGCAAGCATTCTCTTTTTGCTCCCCATCGCGTTGATAAGAACCGGAATTTTGTAACCGGTGACATTTTCGAACAGGAGGGCAGGTCCATTCTGCTTGCTGACACGGTCCGTAATTGCTGAGATTTCAAGATACCAATCGACAGGAGCCTGAATGCGCTTGAGCTCCCCCATCTTGTCGAGAGTATCTATAAAGTGACGAAGATCCCGATATGCCATAACAGAAACGCGAAACGATGAATGAGGAACGATGAACGGAAAGATTCATCGCTATGCATTCATTCTCTTCAGTTCACGGATTGCGTCAGTGGCCGCCTGTACGATTTCCAGATCCGGATCCTTCAAGTATGGTTCCAGAACCGGAATCCCGTTTAGCCGGTGCATGTCCCCCAGAAGCCTGATGATTTTTAGCTTCGTTTGCTTGTCCCCCGATTTCAAATACGGAGCAAATTCCGGTATCGCCCGGTCCCCCAGCTCCACAAAATATTCCCGCACCTGGTCTCTGTAGCCACGTTCCTCGATCGACAGCACCAGGGTATCAATATACGCTCTTTCTCCCAACGCGAACAAACTGAAACACAGTGCCAGCTTAATCTCTTTGCTCTCTTCCCGCTGAAACTGTTTCGCCAGTGAGTCTTTATACTGGATGAGTCCCATCCGTCCGAATCCCTCAACGGCGTACCGGCGCATTTCTTTATCATCCGCGGATACGTACTGTTTCATGACCGGTTCTGAAGATGGATCTCCGATCCTGCTGATCGCCTGAAGGACCACGCGCTTGTGGTCTTTGTCTCTTCTGTAATCGAGAAACTGCTGGAGTTCCTGGAGCGCCGGTTTGTAGCGAAACTGTCCAAGGACGCGGGCCGCATCGAGCGCAATTTTTTCGTCAGGATGTTTGAGGAGTGGAAGCAGATCCGCGCCTGCATCCGGATTGCCGACATAACCGATCGAACGCACACAGGTACGCGCCATCTGTTCATTCGGAGATTGGAGGTAATATTTCAGGCGGGGAAGTCCGCGTTCGGTGCGCAAAATTCCCAGGGTCGCAGCAGCTTCCAGACGGTTCTCCGAATTCCTGTCATCCAGAACAGCAATCAGGGCATCTACGGCTTGGTCATCCACCTGAATCCACGGTTCCGCGATCACCGGATGCGGCGGGTTAAACAGACTCCCCAGAGAGTCCCAGAGTTCCTGAAGCGCGTTCTCGTCTTTAGTAGGAATATAGAGTCGCGTCAGAAGATGAATGGCTTCTTCCTGCGCTTTCCCTTCCGTGTTCCGGACGGCCTGACACATGCCGGAACTCTGTCTTGGATCGGGAATATTGGCAATCGCCCGGACAACTGCCATCTGAACACGCTGGTCCGGATCGGAGGTCGCCGCTATCAAGGCATCCATCCCAAGCTTTTCACCGCGATCACCCAGCTCCTTCGCAGCCTTTTCACGGTCTCCAGGATCGGAGCTCTTCAAGTTTTGCAGAAGCGCTTCCGTAGAGAGCTTCTCTGCTGCAATCAACGCAGAAGTCGACAAGAACAGGAACAGAATCAAGAATTGTATTCTCTTCATGAGAGTCTTCTCTCCAGTGAAATTTAAAATTGGCCTCAAAAAACCACACTTATTCTAGCAGAATTCTCAGAACTGGCGTAGCAGGCTGGAGTCAGTCGAGTCATGTGCTACCTTGTTTCGGGAACGCTATACTATAGCTAGGCTAGAGCGGATCGAAATCAGAATGAGCAAGAAACGGCAATCAGGAGCAAGGAAACCGGATTCGATTTCTTTTGCCTCTTCAGAGACAGAGCTTTTTCTCAACTACTGGAGAACTTTGTCGCCACGCGAGCGGCTGCGGCGAAGCTGGCAGATGCGAAAACGACTGCAGGATCCTCAGTCCATTCACGATGCGAAGCTTTTTCCAAAACCTTGATTCTCAAGGTGTTCGCTACCTTCTGATCAGCGGTCAGGCTTCAGTTCTTTACGG
>CAZDDB010000127.1:0-2911 GCA_964504105.1 uncultured Acidobacteriota bacterium | reverse complement strand
TGATTTCTCCGCGTTTCTGCTCTACACTGGTGCTGGTGTCTGTGTTAAGGTTGATCCTCAGAATGGAATCAGAAGAACCGTTTTTGCGCAAATTGCTGCTGGATGCCGGAGCACGGTTACGAAAACAATACGGCCGTGTCCGAACGATCCGGTATAAAGCAGGCACAATCACAAATCTTGTCACCAATGTAGATCAAGAGATCGAAGCGTTTATTAAAGACAGGATCCGCAAGCAGTTTCCGGAAGACAGCATCCTCGCGGAAGAGAGCGAAATTGAAAAGGCAGACGCGAAACGGCGGTGGATCATCGACCCGCTGGATGGAACAACCAACTTCGCGCATGATCTTCCCATTTTTTCAATCTCCATCGGTCTGGAGATTGACGGAAAGATCGCTGCGGGCGGGGTCTATAATCCTGTCCAAGACGAGTTTTTTTTCGCCGTAAAAGGGCGTGGCGCCACATGGAACCGGAAAAAAATCCACGTCTCCCAAACTCGAAGGCTGGAACAAAGCCTGCTGGCTACAGGATTTCCGTATGATATTCATGATCATCCTGAGAGAAGTCTCCCTTACTTCAATACTCTGATCCAACGCGCTCAGGGGGTCCGCCGTCTGGGTTCTGCCGCAATCGATCTATGTTATCTGGCGATGGGACGATTTGATGGTTTCTTCGAAGTACATCTGAATCCGTGGGACACGGCAGCAGGTATGTTGATTCTGCTGGAGGCAGGAGGTAAGATCACCGATTTTGATGGACGTCCTTTTTCTATTTACCAACGCCGGCTTGCTGCCAGCAACGGACGAATTCACCGGCAGATGCTTGCCGTAATCCAACAGGTGAGAATGTGAACCACGAAGGCAAAAAGGCACAGAGTACATGGGTAGTTTTTTTCATTCTCTCCGTGTCTCTGTGCCTCCGTGGTTTTTCCGCCGATCTGATCAAGCGCAATTTTTCCTGGACCCTGGAAGGGGACAACGACTCGATCCTTCAGATCACAAACGAAAGCGACAAGACCCGGAAGATCGCTACGCGCCTTTTCTTCGAAGACAATAGTTACCGGTACCCTGGAAATCTCGAGATTCCGTCCGGGGAAAGTCGATTTTTACGCATTCGCGAGATTCTGGGAGAAATCGGTTCACGCTATCCGGAATTGCAAAACAAGATCTCCGGACTGGTCCAGGTGGAATATGAAGGAGAAGAAGGTGACTTGCAGATCCGGATGATTCATCTGAATCCGAAATCGGGGCTCACCAGCGAAAAAGATTCGGAACAAAGGGGCGCGCCGTTACTCCGGTCCATCGATCCCAAAACGGGAGATCCCCTGGGAGGCACGATCGTCACGATCGCAGGAGAAAACTTCAGTGATTCCAGTGCCGTACGTTTTGGTGGCCTCCCCGCGTTACGAAGCAGACAGTCGGAGGATGTGCTGGTTGCAGTAGCGCCGGCGCATTCTGAAGGCCCTGTGGATGTGGAAGTCATCAACGGCAAACGGAGAGCAAGACTCAAGCTGGCCTTCCGGTATGAATCGCAACCGCCGGCCATTCTGGAGCTGGATCCCGAAAACGGACCGGCAAAGGGAGGAACTCGAGTGAACATCCGCGGCCACAACTTCAAAGTCGGCGCAACGGTGCGATGGAACGGCGTACAACTTGCCGCAAGGTTTGTGAACCAGGAAGTGCTCTTCGCCGTTACGCCTCCCGGACGATCAGGGCCTGTGTCCATCGAAGTAGGTAACCCCGATGGAAAAACCGCCGTTCTGCCGGACGCCTTTCGCTACAAAGGATCACCGCAAATCGCTTCCATTTCACCTCAGATGGGAAGTCCTGCCGGCGGCTACACGATCACGATATCGGGAAATGACTTTGAAGAAGGCTCGAGCGTTCTGATCGGATCGCAATACGCGCAGACCACATTTATTAATCCCAACACTCTCGCCGCCATCGCGCCTGCAGGAGAAAGCGGATCCATCGACGTGACGGTAACTGATCAGCAAGGGGAAAGGGATACATTGACCGGCAGCTTTCTGTACAACGACCCGCCGAATATCCTTTCGATGACTGCGTATCCCAATCCGATTGTGCGCAACACGAGCAGCACGATTACGGTAAAAGCTGCGGATCCGGAAGCAGGTGCGTTACGCTACGAATATCGAGTGGCCCAGGGGCCATCCGGCGCATACGTGACCGGTCAAAGCGAGCAGGCGATGTTCACCTCGCCAAATACAACGGGAACGGCGGTGATCCAGGTAACGGTGTATGATGAGCATCGCGCCAAAACACAGGGCACCCTGGAAATCGAAGTAGAATAGGAATATCGCCCGGGAGGACACAGAGTTGCTCGCCACAGAGGACACAGAGTTCACAGAGAATGGAGGAAAAAGTTTTTCCCTCTGTGATCTCTGTGAACTCTGTGGCTTTTTCCTCTCTGTGACCTCTTTGCCAGTTCGGAGGAATTATGGATGAAGCGCCTGTCATCAAAGTGAATTTCGGCAGATATATGAAAACATCGGACGCTCCGTGCTCTTTTTGCGGAGTAGATGTTCCTGGAAAATCGGGATACCTGTTGCGGATTCAATGCGCGAGCGCCGGAACGACCAGCGAGTTTCACCTCTGCAGCAAATGCATGGAGCACAGCCGGCAATACGAAGCGGAAGTGGATCTTTCCATGAGCAATCCACAACACTCTCTCAAATTGGGATTTTGAAGAAACCACAAAGATACTAAGTACACTGTTCCAAAACTTCGGTGACGTATTTTTTTCAACGCGGAACCAAGAAGCGCACGAAAAACACGAAGGTTTGAACCGCCAAGATCGCCAAGTTCGCCAAGGCGAGATGAAGAATCCATGTAGCCGCCCGGCGCCACAGGCGCCTTCACTGAAAAAGAATTTGCAAAAACAAAGCGAGTTTCTG
>CAZDDB010000126.1:0-10283 GCA_964504105.1 uncultured Acidobacteriota bacterium | reverse complement strand
CATTCACCGCAAAGACCGCAAAGTTCGCAAAGGTTCCCTAATGACCGTACCGGCGGCCCTTCCAGACAACGCCTCCACGGAAATAATGGCTCCACATCGAGTCCATCATGATGAAACTGTAAAGTAAAGTGGCCAAAGGGAAACTAAAAAAGTAGTAGATTGGAATTTCCCATTTGCGGTTGAGAAACGTCTGCATTGCCAGCATGAGAAGAACGGGGAACGCGGAAAGCGTCAGCAGAGTCCAGTGATGCTGGATCAGTCCGGTCGCGGCCGTTAACCAGGGCACAACGATGCACAGGTTTCCCGCGATCGCCGCCGCGATGATCCGGACAGGATTGAAGCCGGCGCCTTCAAACGCGTGCCGGCTGAGTCCTTCCCAGATCCCGCGAAAAGAGTCGTACATGCGGGTCCGAACCCACTTCGATCTGCACAAAACTGTCCGAATCCGGTATCCGGAACGTTTGAACAGCTCGGCCAGTTTGACATCTTCTGCGAGCGCCCTGTGGATTTGTTCGTAACCGCCGAGGTATTTGAAAATCATCGCTTTAACCAGGAGAAATCCGCCTGGAGCCAGAGCTACCGGCGAATTCGGATCGTTCGATTTATGGAGCGGGCGCACAATGTTGAGAATCGCGGCAAAGGAAGGGAGCATGATTCGGTCCCAAAAGCGCGGACATTCCATGTGCGGGATGACAGACAGCAAATCCACTTTTTCCCGCTGCGCAAGCGCCAGAGCGCAACGGAGCGTTTTCGGATGGTGGGACACGTCTGCATCCGTAAACAGGAGCCAGCTTCCCTGCGCAAGCAATGCTGCGTGATGCAACGCCCAGGATTTTCCCCGCCAGTCACTCGGGAGCTCCGCGCTCATCATGACACGCACTCGCGAATCCCTCGCAGCAAAATCGGAAGCGATCGCAAAGGTGTTGTCTTCGCTGTGATCGTCAATGACTAGAACTTCGAAATCCGGATAATCGAGATTCAGAATGGACTCGAGTGTCTGTGATAGAATTCGGCTTTCATTTCGCGCAGGCACAAGAATCGAGATCTTTGGCGTGGAAACCGGATCCTGATCTTCCGGAAGAAATGCCAGTCGCTTTGCTTGTTCGATTCCCTGTACCAGCAGAGCTAACCAGAACAAATTTGAGACAACCAGAACAAAATACAATATGAACACAGAATCATTATAGAAGATGAAGCCCCTGGCTGAACTTACCCTCCCCTCGTTTGCAAAGATCAATCTGGTTTTGCGTGTCTTGAACCGGCGCCGGGATGGCTATCACTCGCTGGAAACTATTTTCCAGACGATTGGGCTTCACGACGTGCTGACTTTCCGTTTCTTCAAGAGTTCTCGTTTACACATGGTGCTCGATATGGGAGACAGCGCCGTTCCAGCAGATAGCCTGAATCTGATCTGGAAAGCGTGTCACGTGTTTAACGAAGAACATCCCGTCCGGTGCAAGATTGAGATCGCAGTGAGGAAGCAGATTCCTGCAGAAAGCGGGCTCGGCGGCGGTTCCTCCAACGCCGCGGTCACCATGATTGCGCTGTCCCGTTTTCTAGGCTGGCCCCTCAACCGGAGAAAATTGGGCACGCTGGCCCGAAAACTCGGAGCGGATGTTCCGTTTTTCCTTCACGGCGGCACGGCGCTAGGGCGAGGGCGCGGCGATCGGATCACACAAATGGAAGATTGGCCTTCCTTGCATACGTTGATTGTTTGTCCGGACGTTCGATGCTCCACCGCAGAGGTGTACCGGAAGGTGGACGATGCCGGGTTTCAGAAAAAACGCAGCTTTCTGAATTATCAACGGCCGAAATCGACCAAACAACTTGCCGCGCGAATTGAAAATGATTTGGAGCCGGTCGTATTTGCGCTGTATCCGGAATTGAGCTCGATCAAACAGAACCTCTACGAGTTTGGTGCCGTAGCGGCATCAATGACGGGCAGCGGTTCCACCATTTTTGGATTGTTTACAAATGAGGCAGATCTCGAACGGGCATCCCGGCAATTTCCGGAATCTTCGCGTACACGGTTTGTCTCCGCTGCCGAATATACTGCTCTTCTGGGACTTTGATTGAACCACGAAGCCACGAAGAACACGAAGGATTTGAGGCCCAGACGCTATGATTGACACAAAAAGCGATTTTCATTAAGATACACGTGGATAAACGGCCGGAATTCCTGAGGGATTTTTGTCTTCTGCACTGAAGACGGCCCGGAAGGGTTGTTTTCGCTCTACATCTTGAGTTCGATTCCAACAAGAAAAGACTGGTTGTGTTGTCGCTCCGACAGCAGTGAGTCTTCTTCTGGAGGGCTGTGAGTCCGTTTGACTATTTTGGGGAGTCGCCAAGCGGCAAGGCACGGGTCTTTGGAACCCGCATTCGGAGGTTCGAATCCTCCCTCCCCAGCCATAAAAGCCAGGTGAGATAGAAACGAAGATGGACCGGTACAAGATCTTTACAGGCAATGCGAATCCTGCTTTGGCGGAAAAGGTTTGCGCGTATCTTGGAATCCCGCTGGGCAAGTTGCAACTGACCCGTTTTAGTGACGGAGAGTCGTATGTCCAGATTCTGGAAAATGTGCGCGGAGAAGACGTGTTTGTCATCCAACCTACCTGCTCTCCCGTCAATACAAACCTGATGGAACTGTTGATCATGATCGACGCTTTCAAACGTTCTTCGGCCGGACGAATTACCGCAGTCATTCCTTATTATGGATATGCGCGGCAGGACCGGAAGGATAAGCCTCGAGTGCCGATTACGGCCAGATTAGCGGCGGACATCATTACGCGTGCCGGCGCGGACCGGATCCTGACAATCGATCTTCATGCAAATCAGATCGTCGGATTTTTTCAGATTCCGGTGGATCACCTGTATGCGGCTCCGGTGATCTTGAAGTTCATCGCAGAACAGAAGTTTCAGAATCTGACGATCGTTTCACCCGATGCGGGCGGAGTAGAAAGAGCGCGGGCCTTTGCTGTGCGAATTAATGCGCAGCTGGCCATTGTAGACAAACGCCGTGTTGGACCGAACGTTGCGGAAATCATGAACGTGATCGGCGACGTGCGCGGCCGTACCTGCGTTGTGGTGGATGACATCATCGATACCGCAGGCACCCTGGTCAACACAGCAAAATCGCTTCACGAACAGGGCGCCGAGCGGATTTTCGCAACATGTTCCCACGCCGTTCTCAGTGGCACGGCGCTCGAACGGATCGAAAATTCTCCGATCGAGAAAGTTGTTGTCACAGACACGATCCCGCTCCCGGCGGACAAAGTTTCCCCCAAGATGATCCAGTTGTCTGTTTCGGAATTACTTGCAAGAGCAATCAAGAATATACACAAAGAATCTTCGGTCAGTGAATTATTTGTATAAGAGGAGAGTTTTATGCAGCAGTTTGTCATCACCAGCAGCCTTCGCGAATCAACCGGAAAAGGTCCGAATCGGCAGCTTCGCCGTTCCGGAAAAATTCCGGCAGTGCTCTACGGGCATCCCCGCGAGAGTGTCTCGCTGGCTGTAGATCCAAAAGAAATCCTGAAGATTTTACATTCGCAGGCAGGCGAAAACACGATTTTCGAATTAAATATTCCGGGAAGCGATAAAGTCAATTGTCTGATCAAAGAATATCAATTGGAACCGGTGTCTCAAGAGCTTCTTCACGCGGATTTTTATGAAGTTGCCATGGACCAGAAACTGCAGCTTCATGTGCCCCTGATACCCCGGGGCGAAGCCTATGGTGTAAAAACCGAAGGCGGATTACTGGCCGTTGTGCACCGTGAATTGAAGGTGGAATGTCTGCCTGTTGATATTCCGGAGCATCTCGAAGTCGATGTGACCAGCATGAAAATCGGAGACCTGCTGCGCGTCCGTGACATTCCTGTCAGCGATAAAATCAAAATCCTGGCAGATGCGGATGAAGTCGTTGTCACTGTGGAACATCCTCGCGCTGAAGAAACGCCCGTAGCCGCTGTTCCGGCAACGGAAGCTGAAGCAGAACCTGAAGTGATCAAGAAAGGAAAAGAAGCCAAACCTGCTGAGGCTGAAGAAGAAGAATAAGGAATAACCACCTCCGTGTCTCTGTGGTTTCCATGATCAAGTTGATTGCAGGATTGGGAAATCCCGGCAGCAAGTATGAGAACACCCGCCACAATGTGGGGTTCCGTGCCGTAGACCGTTTGCTGGAAATATCACCTGCAACGGCAGTGCGTTCCACGCACAATGCATTGCTCTTTGAAACAGAAAAATATGGTTTGCTTTGTAAACCGTTGACGTACATGAATCGCAGCGGGAGCGCGTTGCTGGCGCTTTCGCGGGAGTTGGAATTGCAACCGTCCGAGATCCTGGTGCTGTATGATGATTTTGCGCTGGACCTTGGATGGATCCGGGTACGCCCTCACGGAAGTTCGGGTGGTCACAACGGACTGCAATCCATGATCGATCATCTTGGCACCACACACGTTCCACGTGTGCGATTGGGCATCAAAACCGATGAAATGGAAGGCTGGATGGATTTCGTTTTGAGCGAATTTCGCCGTCGGGAACGGAAGGTTGTTGCAGAGATGCTGGATTTGTGTTCTGATGCTGTTGACGTGATTCTCGATTCTGGGATCACTTCAGCGATGAATCAATTTAACCGGAAGCAAAAGCCGGAAAAGGAATGAAACCACTTTGTGGTTTTTCCCCCGTTTTTGCTCCTTGCTGTTCGGAATTTCCGGACAGCTTACTTTCCGCCGCAAGCGGAAAATAAACCGAAAGGAGGTTCTATGAATCACTACGAGTTGATGGTGATCTTCTCTTCCGCTCTCACTGAAGATGAAGAAAAGGTCCAACTTCTTCAGGTTGAAGAAATTGTCAAGCACGAAAAGGCCTCAATCCTTTTTGTGGACCATTGGGGAAAAAAGAAACTGGCCTACGCAATCAAGAAGCAACGCCAGGGATACTATGAATGGCTCTACTTTGAAGCAGAGTCCGCAGGGATTTCTGAAATTGACCGCAAGTTGAAAATGTCGGAAACGATCCTTCGTTTCATGACATTGAAGATGGAAAAGATCCAGCTTCAGAACCTGCTGAAGGACATGGAACGGCGGGCTGCCAGGACGGCCCAGGCCGAAACCCCGGCGCCGGAGCCGGTTGCAGCTGCAGAGGATGTTGTAGAGCTGGAGCCGGATGCGGAGACAGAAACCCCCGAAGAGACGGCCCCCGAAGTGATCTCGGAACCGTCCACGGAAGCATAGGAGGAAATCATGGCCCAGATGAACAGACAACAACAACAGCAACCGCAAGATCAAATGGGCGGACGCCGGTATTTTTTCCGGAGAAAACGAGTTTGCCGGTTTTGCAGCGAAAAAATCGATTACATTGATTTTAAGGATGTTTCCCTGCTTCAGGGTTTTGTTCCGGAGCGCGGCCGTATCATGCCGCGGAGAATTACAGGCACCTGCGCGTGGCACCAGCGCAAGCTGGGAACCGCTCTCAAGCGGGCCCGGATCGCCGCGCTGCTTCCCTATGTAGGAGAGTAGTACTATGAAAATAATATTACTTGAAGATGTGGACCGTCTTGGGAAACGGGGCGCTGTGTTGAATGTGGCCGGCGGATACGGCCGGAACTTCTTGATTCCGCGAAAACTGGCTGTTGCCGCCACAGAAGGCAACCTGAAGCGTGTGACGATGGAAGGGAAAAAACAGCATGTCCAGGAAGCAAAGGAAGAGAAGGATGCCTTCCAGTTGAAGGCGGAGCTGGATCAAATTTCCCTGAAGTTTCCAATGAAGGCAGGGGAAGGGGACATCCTGTTCGGTTCGGTAACCTCCGCCGGCATTGCGGAAATGCTGGAACAAAAAGGATATTCAATCGATAACCGCAAATTCGAGCTGGATGAGCCGATCAAGCGCCTCGGCGACTATGCAGTTCCGGTGAAACTATACAGGTCCGTCACCGCCGAAGTAAAAGTCTCCGTCGTCAAAGAATAAAAATAACCACAAAGACACGAAGGCACGAAAAAATAATATTTAAACCTTTGTGCCTTTGTGGTGAGTTATAATAGACCTCGCTTGCTGGGGTTGTATGCCGGTCGATCTCATTACCGAAAAGGGTCTTCCTCATAGTCTGGAAGCTGAACGTTCCGTTCTGGGCGCAATCATTCTGGAGAATGAATCGATCTACCAGATCCTGGATGCTCTTTCCGGTGAGGATTTCTATGCTGAGAACCACAGGATCCTCTACGAGCGTTCTGTTAATCTGACAACCGCTACGCGCAGTATCGATCTCGTAATCCTGCGTGATGAGCTGACAAAGACAGGTGAGCTGGATCAGATCGGTGGATTAAGCTACCTGGTCTCGCTGATTGACAGCGTTCCTTCCGCACGAAACATCCAGCATTATTCGCAGATCGTCAAAGAAAAAGCGGTTTTGCGGCGTTTGATCCGCACCGGATACGAGATCATTGATTCCTGCTACAAACAAGACGAAGATACCGACGAAATCCTGAATAAGGCGGAACGCGCCATTTTCTCCATCGCCGAAGACCGCATTCAGAGCGGATTTCAGCCGCTCAAGGACCTTGCGGATGACGTCTTTACGCGGATCAAGTACTTGCAGGATCATCCGGGTGAGCTGACCGGTCTTTCCACCGGTTTTAAGGACCTGGATGATTTAACTTCCGGCTTTCAGCCGTCCGATCTGATTATCATTGCCGGCCGTCCGTCCATGGGAAAAACTGCGTTCGCGCTGAACATTGCTCTTTACGCAGGAACTATTCTGAAGAAAACGGTGGGCATCTTCAGTCTGGAAATGTCCAAGGAGCAACTGATGCTGCGTTTACTTTGTTCGGAAGCGAGGTTGAACGCGCATCATTTGAGATCGGGAGAATTCACCCGCAAGGAGTGGTCGGAGCTTCTTCGGACGATGACAGTGCTCAGCGATTCGAAGATCTTTCTCGATGATACGAGCGGGATCACTCCGCTTGAAATGGGCGCAAAAGCGAGGCGTCTGAAAGCGGAACATGGTTTGGATCTGCTGATCGTGGATTATCTGCAGATGTTGCGGATGAAAGGACGCTGGGATAACCGCCAGCAGGAAATCACTGCGATATCGCGGTCCTTGAAGGAGCTGGCAAAAGAGTTGAACGTTCCGCTGATCGCGCTTTCGCAGCTGCATCGCGGTCCCGAAACGCGCGGGAAGGACCACAAACCGGTGCTTTCCGATCTTCGGGAATCGGGGGCCATCGAGCAGGATGCCGATGTGGTGTGTTTTATCTACAGGGAAGAGCTGTACGAACCCACGGACGAAAACCGGGGATTGGCAGAGATCCTGGTTCGCAAGCAACGAAACGGCCCTACAGGGGAAATCGAGCTGGTCTTCTTGAAGGAATTCACGCGGTTTGAACTTAAATATAAGTGAGTTGGCCTTTCAGCGTCCTACGTGGGCCGAGATCAACCTCGATGCCCTTGGTTCTAATTACTTAGTAATTCAACGAATTGTTTCTCCTGCCCGGATTCTTGCCGTCGTAAAATCGGACGGATACGGGCACGGCGCCGTTACGGTTGCCAAAGAGCTGCAAGAAGACGGCGTCGCATTTTTCGGCACCGCGACCATCACGGAAGCCATCGAGCTGCGGAATTCCGGAATCACCACTCCGGTTTTGGTGCTGAGCGGCTTGACTCCCGAACAACTCCCTTTGCTGATGCAGTACGATTTGATCCCAGCCGTTTATAACGCGGAATTTCTGAACGCTCTTGATCAATATACACGGACCCAACAGAAAGAAGTCAGCGTCCATTTGAAGGTGGATACCGGTGTGGGGCGTCTGGGCTTCTCTCCGGCCGGCGCCTCAGAAGCGCTTCGGCATCCGCTTCCATTTGTAAAAATCGATGGAGTATACACGCATCTCGCCTGCGCTGAAACTCCAAATGATCCGTACACCCAAACACAGCTTGCGATGTTTCGCGATTTTCTCCGGCAGAATCCTCAAAAAAACCGTCTGGTTCATGCGGCCAACAGTTCCGGAGTAGTGAACTATCCGGAGGCGTACTACGATATGGTACGTCCCGGGATACTGCTTTACGGCATTTCTCCGGTGGAAGAGACCTTTGGTTTGGTCCCGATTCTCAGCTTGAAAAGCAAGATCATGTACATGCATTGGATCCGTAAAGGGGAGACGGTCGGGTATGGAAGAACGTTTTGTGCTGATCGGGACACTCTGATTGCGACAATTCCCATCGGTTATGCCGATGGCCTGCGCAGGGGTCTTTCCAACCGTCTCGAAGTGGAAATCTGTGGGTCGATGTGTTGCGTGGTTGGAAATATCAGCATGGATTTGACCACCATTGATGTTACGGAAATCGCGGACAGAGTCCGGCTGTACGACACCGCTACTCTGATCGGGTCGCGAACCACCGCAAAGGATTGGGCCCGCCTGCTGGAAACGGTGGTTTACGAAGTACCATGTCTGATTGGTGCGCGAGTCCCGCGCGTCTACTACAAGAATGGCCGGATTTGCGATGTGTATTATCCGTAGGTTTGTAACGCCGGCGTCCCCGCCGGCCAAAGCATGTTTATGCTCGAGCTCTGCCGGCGAGACGCCGGCGTTACAGACCGAAAACCTGCTTCTCTTCTGCGTTTTCACACAGTCTGCCCTGCTTCATTTCGAGAACCCCCAAAACTGTTAAGCACCCGCCCACTGGTCCCGTGTTGCGGGAAATTCGAATATGTGTCACAATGTGCACATGATACGAATCAACATACGTGAACTTCATATGGAGACGGGACGCTGGGTCAGGCGGGCTGCGAACCGGGAACCAGTTGTGATTACTTCCAGAGGGACTCCGGTTGCAGTTCTAGCTCCGGTAGGCACGTTGGTGCCGGGCAAGGCTCTGCCCAATCGGTGGAAGCAAATCAAGAAAATGCACCGGATTCCGGTTGATTCCGGCGTTTACGTTTCGGAAATGAGGGGCAGGAGTTGATTTACTTTGACGCTGCCTACATTGCGAAATGTTATCTCAATGAGCTCGGAGCAGAGAAAGTGATTGACTTAGCTTCCAAATCGGACGGCCTCTGCAGTTGCGAATTTGGACGTCTGGAGTTTGTTTCCGTCCTAAAAAGACACAGACGCGAAGGGCACCTTAGTGCGCGTCAGGCCATGAACGTTTTGCATCGTCTTCAGGAAGATGAGCAAATTGGAGTCTGGCTCTGGCTGCCTGTTGCCTCCGGTTTGATTCGCTCCGTTTATGAACGGGTCATGAAACTTCCGAAAGGAATCCCAATTCGTGCCGGGGATGCGCTTCACCTGGAATGCGCCAGCGAAAATGGACTCAAGGAGATATATACAAACGACCGTCACATGCTTGCTTGCGCGCCCTATTTTGGGCTTAAAGGTGTTAATATTCTTGAAGATTAAGCAAGTAACGTACGGTTAGCGCAAGAGATCACAACCCTCTGTGAGTTCCCGCGCCACTTCGCTGCAACTGTTTTCGAATGCAGAATCCATCCCGAAAAAGCAAGAATTTCACCTATAGTGGTGCAGAGCCGCAGAGAAAACGCGGAATTGAGAAACAGAACAACTTCTCGCGATAACTCTGCGGACTCAGCGACTCTGCGGTTAAGAAAACTTCGCCTGAATATGCAGCAGTATTCAATCGGCGCCATGCGGATTAGCCCCGGACACGTAAATTTGTCACCGGCATGCATCTTCAGCATGTCGCGATTGATGAGCGTACATTTATTTTCGGTGCGGACACTATTGTTCTGAGTTCCCCACCATGGCGGATTAGCAGGATATGTGTAGCCAGGATCCCCGGGCTTCACGGTATCCGCAACATTAAAGGTGATTGCCACTGAACGAGGAGCTGTGGTTGCAATTGAACCCTGGAGGTCCAATCGCCAGTCGCCATTGACGATCCAATTGTAGCCATTGGCCACCAGAATCGATGCGACCCCGTTTCCATTATGGTACGGGCCGAGACCATCGCTTTGAACTAAATACGGTGCAAAGTTGGCATCGTAGTCAGCCAGATAATTTGGTGATGGGAATATCCGGAAGTACATTACCCGGTTTTCCTGCAATTGCCGTGAGACAGGAAAAGATGATGATCAGACAAATGAGTCCTCTTTCTTTCAGTAGTTTTGACATTGTTTTCTCCTTTTTTGCAGCCTCATGTGATCAGGGCTCCGTAAGCTTTACCTTGAATTTCAGTATTTTGGTATCTTGTGGTCCGATCTGATTGAAGTCCGTAGCGCCGCGGAATGTGTCAACCTTTTTGAGACACAAGTTCATTGGAAATTAGTGTAGTAA
>CAZDDB010000125.1:0-10310 GCA_964504105.1 uncultured Acidobacteriota bacterium | reverse complement strand
GCAAGGGCGAAATTCTGTTTTACCGTCAGGAGTGGCAAGACGGCAAGACGATCGGCGAGCCCAAGCTTGCTTTGAGATTGCCGTTTGCGTTCCCGCTTTCATTCTTCGGCAATGCCTACGATTTTTCCCCCGATCTTTCCACGATTGTGTATGCGAAGCCGGGTGGACAGGCGGATCTGTTTTATCTCAGCTATCAGTGATTCGCTCAGCGTGGAACGTATTCAGGTTCTCATTTGCCTGATACACTACAACAGAAAGGAGTGAGAGATCCTATGAAATGGAAGATGTACTTCGGCAGATGCCGGTAAAGCTCCAATCGGTGCGCCAATACGCAGCATCACAGAAGTAGCATAAGTTTTGTCCTTGCAGATCGCCCCTGCATAAGCACAGACGGTGACTTTTTCTTGGACATCCGCCACCTGCCCTACTCAGCAGCGACAGGAACTGCTATTATTTGAGCTATGGGAAGCCCGAAAGAAGAAGTTCAAAAAATCTTAGAGCAATTGCCGGATGATTCTTCGTTTGAGGACATTCAATACCATATTTACGTCAGAGAAAAAATTGAACATGGCCTAAAGGACATCGAAGCAGGCAACACCATAAGCCAGGAGGAAGTTGAAAAAAGGATGTCCCGATGGCTAGAAAAGTAGTCTGGTCCGATAGTGCCTGGCAGGACCTGGAGCAGCTCGTCGAACTGATTAGCAAAGATTCTGCTATTTACGCGGCGGCTTTCGCTCGTGAAGTTAGAGATGCAGCGCGTTCTTTAGATCGATTCTCCGAACGGGGACGGGTTGTGCCGGAATATGCCAATCCAAACATACGCGAACTTTTTGTTCGAAGCTACCGACTCATTTATAGAATTTCAAGCCAACGCGTCGAAATTCTTGCCTTCATTCATGGTCACAAACTATTGTGACAAGGCATAAAAATTTGCCGAGTGATACACGCTACAAATCGATAACTTCGCCGGTGCGAACGAGCAGCAATCTGCTATCTATTTTGGAGGGGCGGGCGTCCCTGCCCGCCATCGACTCTGAAAGCGCAAGCGCATACAGACGCATCTGCTCCGCATAGCGTTTGCGCATCGGTTCGGTAAGCGCCCGGTCCGTCTTGTAATCGACGATCAAGTGTTTGTCGCCATCCTTCACAAGCAGATCGATTTTGCCGGACAGTATTTTGCGCGATTGACGGTCGAAGTAAACGATCGGCACCTCTCTCCCAACAATTTCTACACTGCTCAGCCATCGCGCTGCGTCTGAAGTCACAAAAGCTTGCAGGATTTCGCTGCTCGCTTCCGCAGCGCGATCAATCTGATTTTTGCTGAAGTTCCTCGAGTACTTTCCTTTTTCAATTCGTAGCAGTTGATCGAGATCGGCGTTTGTAACGCCGGCGTCTCGCCGGCTCCTGAGCCCTCCGAAATCCCATTTTTCAAGCGCCCCATGGCAGAGGAGTCCAACCAGCGTGCCGCCGGAACGCTTTGCGCGGGCGGCGATCTGCGCGAGTTCCTCCTCTCCCGGCTCCAGCTTCTCCGCTTCATTCGTCACACTGTCCACCAACACACCGGCGCGCATCAGCGATGCGCTTTGCACTTTCGTCCACTGGTCCATTACCGGCTGCAGCGGCTCATAACCAGCCGGATCTTTGGCGGTCGAAGTTTGTTGCAAAGAGGATAAGGAGGCTTCTTCCTTCACTGGTAAGAACGGATAGAGGCCATGCAGTAATTCCAGGATATTTTTTCCGCTGCCATTTTCCAGACAGCAAAAGTAGATTTCCCTTTTTGCCCGGGTGGCCGCAACATACAAGACGCGCTTTTCTTCATCTTCCAGAAGAGGTTGATCTGCGATCAAAGTGCTGGCGCCGTATTTCAGTTTCAGGTAGTTGGCTTCCGTTACGCCGTTTACTTTCAGACCGGCAGCTCCTGTTGCCCAATCATGCACAATTTCGGTGAACGCCCATCCGGGATTGCGAATCTCGTAATCGGTTAGAGGCACAAAGACAATCGGAAAATCCAGACCCTTGGAATTGTGGATGCTCATCATCCGCACCGCATCCAGTCCTTCATCCGCCAGCGGCTCCTGGCCGCGCTCCTTTCCTTCACGCGAAAACTCGGAGAGCATCGAAACAAAATGAAACAGATTGTATGCCGGATCGGCTTCCAGCTCGACTGCATATTTGTGAATCCGCAGGATATTCAGCGGAGCCAGCGTGCTGCGGTAACTTCCGTATGCAAGACCGGCAATCGTAAGCACCGGCAATTTCTTTAATGTGAGATCGATCAGCGCCGCAGGACTCAGCAAATGAATTTGTTTGCGTATTTCAAAGATTTCTTGCATGAGTTCCCCACAACTCTTGTGGGGCGGGCGTCCCTGCCCGCTATCCAGCGCAGCAGCTAACGCCTCCGGTACCATCTTCCCATTCTGCCTGTACGCATTGAAAAACACCGCGCACTCCCGGTCCGTCATTCCAAACAGCGGTGAACGCAACAGACCGGCAAGCGCCACATCATCTTTATCATCCACAATGAATTTCAAAAGATTGATGAAATCGATGACTTCCTGTGACCTGTAGAAAAATTTTTCCCCTTCCACGATCACAGGGATATCGTGAGCGGAAAGCGCATCGACATACAGATGCGAATGCACCAGCTTGCGCAAAAGGACTCCGAAATCCTTGAACGAAGCTTTCCCAGAATCGACAAGCTGCCGGATCTTGCGCGCGATCCAGTTCGCTTCGGAAAGAATTCGCAGATGCAATCTTTCCTTATCCGGTGAGGAGATGTTTACAAAATGGACGCAATCGTCCAGTTCCGTGTCCGGGCAAAAGCCCGATCGGGCCTCTGAATCATGAGGCTGCAAATCCGGAAACAGATTGGCTGCAAGCGTGTTTGAGAATTCCACAAGATTATCGCAGGACCGGTAATTGTGAGCGAGTGGACGTATCTCGGCGCCGCTGTTTTGCAAAACTGTCTTCACGCTTTCGTACGCGGAAAGATCTGCGTTGCGAAATCCATAAATCGACTGTTTCGGGTCCCCGACCACAAACAGCTTGCCCGGTTCCAGTTCAAATTTACCCGTTCCCTCGTACACCTGCCGCAAGGTATAGTTCTGATGTTGATCCTTTTTCTCGCACAGATAGAGAAAGATCTCGTACTGGACGGCGTCCGTATCCTGCATTTCATCCACCAGCAGCAGGTCGTAGCGATCTTTCATTTCACTGCGGATCCGGCGATGGGCCAGCAGCCTGCGCGTGAAGATCAACAGGTCGTCAAACAGCACATAGCCAGAGCCGTGATACTCGTCCAGAAATGGTTTTGTAAATCGTTCTTTTAAAAGCGCTACCGCTCTATGCAGATCGATACTTTTGCAAGCCAGCAGATCCTTGATTCGCCCGTGATACGGAGCCTTGAATTTTCCCGTTTGCACCATTGCGCTCAGCACACTTCGATGCAATTCAAAATCTTTCACCAGCCGGGACCCAAACTCACCCCATGTGCCTTTTCGGAAGCCCCATTTCTTGCTGTTTGCGAGATCGTCCGCAAGCCAGCCAAGATCATCGCTCTCCAACTGAAATTTGTAGCGCGTCTTCACAAGTTGCTCGGCCAGCAGGCGTAGAGTTGTCACTCCGAGCGAATGAATGATGGCTTGATCCGCCGGCGCCTGCGAGGCCAGGAATCGCGAAAGAAATTCATCCCACCGGTTTTCGAAAAGCGCTTGAAATTTTTCTTCCTGCGGATCGATGTCAAAGATCGGTGGAAGCGATAATTCGGGCGCATATCGTTTCACCAGTTGCAGACAGAAGGCGTGGATGGTTCCGATGAAGCACTTGCCGGCCATCTGCATTTGAGACGGCTCAAGAAGTCCCTTGGAAACGAGCTCTGCGACCCCTGAACGAAGACGGTCCAGCATTTCATTCGCGGCTTTCTCTGTGAAGGTCAGCGCGCAGATCCTCTCCAGCGACATCCCGGACTTGACCGCTTCTAGTATGTAATCTGTCAGCGTGCGCGTTTTGCCGGTGCCGGCATTCGCTTCATAAAATATTGCTGTTGTCATTTTTTAACCGCAAAGACCGCAAAGGTCGCAAAGGCGCATTTGTAGGATACGCGGAGAGCGCGGAGGTGTAAGAAAGGGGATGTGGGGATAAAGGGGATGTGGGGATAGGCAGCCGCCGCAGCGCCAAGGGCGCTTCTCTCTGAAAAAATATTGCAAAACAAAAAACATTCGGGTTCCAATCCGTCATTTCTAACCGTTTCGGTTTTTGTTTTGCAATATTTTTTCAGAGAGCCCGAAGGGCGGCGGCTGCCCAGGAGCGATGCAACACCGCAACTCACAATTGAGCATCCCCATATCTCAAACATCTCCTCATCCCCCTTCTTACACGCAGCTAATCGTGCTCTGCGGTCTTCGCGGTCTTTGCGGTTAATTCCTTTCTTGCTCATGGGTTGTGTCTTTCTTCGCCCGAAGTAATGTCGCGGAATGGGTCCGCCTGCAGGTCAAGATAAAGCCGCAGGTTGTGCAGGGACTCCAAAAATCATTCGGATCTTCCAGGATTTTAAAATCTCCTTTTAAGATGTTTCTTCCAATCTCTTTTAATTTTTCAAAATTGCTGTCTACATCCTGTTGTGTCGGAGCCAGTCCAAAAATGCGCAAAGTCGTATCGAGGTTAGATGGGGCGCCAAGCTTTCTTAGGTTCTGTTCCAGTTCTGCCGGCGATCCAAGCTCGCTATAAGTGTTTAAGCGGAAGTAACGAAAATCAACAGGTTGCAGCAACTGCCGGTTCTGCCGTTCCAGCTCCGGATAGAAACAGAATTGCAGCTCGCCTCTGCCGAACATGGAATCCGCAGTTCCTGCTGTCGCTGAAGCTCCCCATTTCATCTCCCCGATCAGCTTTTTAGATCCATAAAGCAGCAGGTCCGGAATGCCGTAGATTGACAGGATGCCGGAAGGATCTTCAATCAGCCTGATTTCCGGCATGTATTTGCGGTCCGGAATTTCTGCAAAAGCAAAGTCATAACCTTCGGCTTTTAGATAATCCAGCAGGACGCGGGCAGCTTTCGAGAACTGCAGTAAATAGTAGTCCACCAGCACCTTTGGCAAATAGGGCGCATACTTACGCCTGATTTTTGATTCGGCAGCCTGCACCGCTTCTTCGATCGAAGTTGCGCCTGCACGGAGTTTCAAAACGGCTTCTTTTACGACACTCTCTGCGATCCGCCCTTTGACAAGCGGAGTCAAATCGTGTGGAATTTCTGTCGGCTTAAATGGACTCGATTGCAACTTCAAGATTCGATCGGAATAAAATGCAAAACCGCAGCGGACATATTCTTTGATCCGGCTGTAGGAGAAACGGAGCTTTCCATCGGAAAACGCCTTCCACAATTCTCCCGAATCTTCCAGCATTCCATCGATTGCTGCTGCCGCGGTTCGATCCATGCTGTTGAGCTTTTCCGCAAAGGCAAACGTGCTGTCTACATAGTCCGGTTGAAGCTGATAGAACTGCTGCAACACTTCATATGGGGAAAAGCGCCGGACCAGCGTAGAGCATTCGTGAGGCGCAGGTAAAAATTGCGGCTGTAGACGTTTTTCCAGATGCCTGGGGAATTGCTCGACGAAAGGATTCTGATCGGAGGTTTTCTGCGTCAGCAGGCGGAGAGTTTCTTCTATATAGATGGACGCCGATTTCTTTCGTCCCTCTGAATCCGCCCGTTGATAAGAAAGATAGAGTTTTTGTTTGGCCGACCGCAGAGCCAGCGTAAACAGAAGCAACTCCTCATCACTTGTCCCCTCCGGAGTTTTCTTTGCGTATGGCCCAGCTCCTGTTGTTGCGCGAATCACCCGGCGCAACGAATCCGGGAGAAACGGATCTTCCGCAGATCGCAGCGGCCACACATCCTGATTCAGCCCCGTGACAAACACATAATCAAACGACACCCCCCGCAAACTCATCACATCCCCGATCGTGACGCCGTTTGTACCGCCGGCGTCCCGCCGGCCAATCATGTCTTCGGATTTAGGCCTTGATTCCCCGGCACTATTTTGGAAACCCTCCGCCACAGTACTCGCCAAATAATCTCTAAAAATCTCCACGACCTCATTCAGCGTGAACTCCATCTCCAGCGGCAGATCACCCATCCGCTCCAACAACAGTTCCAGCTCGACACCCCCCGCTTCTTGAAAGCGGGCCGGCTCGGCGAGTTCGTTCACAAGATTCCAGAGCGCGGTCGTGAAAGCGTTAAATCGCGCCTTTAACGGGATTTCATCGATCTTCTCTTTCAATTGCACCAGGTATGCGGCTGCGCGACGATATTGCGTGGCTCTCGGATCGTCTTCATCAAGCTCAAAGATGTCCGGCAATTTTTTCTGATCGTCCGTTAGCGGCTTCAGGCGGTGCCAGTCGTCGCTATTCGTGATAAACAAAATCTCCAGCAGCTCGCGAATCATACCTGCCGGCGTAAAAGGGGACTGCAACAGGGGCGAACAAAGCAGCTCAAATACGAGATTGTGGTTCAAATGAGACTGCCGGGTTAAAAGCAGCAGATAGACGAAATGCCCGGATGTAGAAGAGCAGAGTGTCGGGTCCTTCGGGAGCGAGTGCGGAATCTGATTCTCTCCGAACACATGTTGAAACGCGGCGCGGCAAGGCTCCAGCGATCTTGTGATCACACCGATTTGATCGAACCGCACCTCCTCGTTCAACACAAGCTGCAGAATTGTTTTCGCAACCGCCCACGCCTCCTCATACGGCGACCCGGCGTTGAAGATTTGTATCGCCGTTTGTACCGCCGGCGTCCCGCCGGCTCCTGAGCTAAAGAGTTGCCCTTCGATCCCACCGCTCGCCCCTTTCGCCTCCTCCTCCGCCGCGCAAACCTTTCCCCCCAACTTCACCGTCAGCGACCGCACCGTATCAAAAAACTCCTGCGAGTACTCCGCCGGATGCTCTACCGAATTAGATGCAACGTGGAATGGAAAGTACATCCTCACGGCCCCATCTTGTGCATGAATGCGGCGTGCCAGCGTCTCCATCAGATCAAATTGAGCCGGGTTTGCATCGTAAAAGCCATAAACATGAAGCGCGCGAATATTTTTGCTTTCGAGCCATGCCGGCGCGTATTCTACTGCGAGTGCTGAGCCGTACTGCACATTGACCACATTTTGCGTGTCCAGATTTTCCAGGAAAGCGCGATAGATCAAATGCAGCTCACCCAGAGTCTTAAGATTACCGATCTGCGTCTGCATATCTGCATCCGCATGGGCTTGATCCAGAAACTGCTCCATCAGATCCGCTGTGAGCAGTCCATCCACCAGATCCCGTATGGTGCTGAGCAAACCTTTGGCCGTCCGGTAGGCTTGAAATTCTTTCAGACCCAACCTGCGCGCCGCCGATTGCAGCGCCAGAACAAAGTAAATCGGATCATCCAGCGCTGAATAGGGTTCCTGCAATGAATCCAGCAGGATCTCTTGCGCAATGCCGTTTAATGAGACAACCCGAACCGCACTGAACGAGCCGCAGCCCGAGTCAAAGAGCAACCGGAGCAAATGCTTTCTCAGCGCCGCCGATGGCACCAGAATCAGGTGCTGTTCGCGCAAATGATCTTTTCTATTTTCGAGGCCTTCCCGAAACGCGCCGCAAAAATCCCTTTCAATCGCCGCAAACCTACCCGCAGTTAAAACAAAAGACATCGCTGTATTTTACCGCGCTTCGCACACCGGCGCGCATATTGTCAGATATCCGAACTACGAAGCGCAGGCGTCCGCCTGCACTGCGGACGAGACGTCCGCGCTCCAATTGGACGGCAGGCTTCCAGCCTGCCCGCCAGGGATGCATTCCACCGATCATTGAACTGGTTCTCGTTATATACTTGATTGTACCTGCGGGTGTTTTTTTTTCCATAAGAGGTGGCTGGTCGAGTAGGATAGCCATGAGTGACTACAAAGTAATCCTTGACGAGCACGAGCGGCTCGACATACTACTACAGGATCTTCGGACCGTTTCCCACTGGGAAGCAGACATCCTGGAAGAACGCAAAGTTCTACTCCAGCTTGTCAAGGATCTGCGTTCTCTACAGATACGCTTGCGCCAACACTTCTCCACTGAGGAATCGGGTGCTTATCTGGCCGAAATCAGTAGTCGCAAACCCTCGTGCCGTGCTGACCTCCAGGCCCTGCACGCCGAACATGGAATGATCCTGGCTCTAATCTCAAGCCTGGAAAATGTGTGCCTCGAGAAGGACCATCCAGGTGGCGCACCGGTTGCTATCCAATTCCGGCTCGGCCAATTGCTCGATATGCTTAAACTGCACGAACGCAGGGAAAACGCCCTCATACACGAAGTCTTTGATACGCCAATCTAAGAGGCCTGCTTATTACCTAATCATAGGACGCCTGAGCGATATGCGCAGAATCGAGCGACACGTAAGAAGGCCCGTAGATCATGTTCGCAAGAACTTCTCTGGAATATTGTCTCTTTGAAAGGCTCTTTCCCAACACATAGATCCCCTTCTTGACCCGCAGGATGACTCCCTGCCTCAGCAGCGAAGTGATTTTGTCCCTCGGCCGGTCAAACTCCTTGAGGGCTCCCAAGAGAGTTAGGTATTTGCATCCCCTCCCAGGCTGTATTACATTCTATTACATGCGAGAAACGGTTACCGTTAGTCTTCCCGAAGAGATCAAAAAGGAGCTGGATCGGGTTGTCAAAGAGGAAGGCGTGTCCCGCAGCGACGTTGTGCGGGAATCTTTGCGCGACTACCTGTTCATTCGTCACTTCCGTCGTCTTCGCGCGAAGATGACCGCAAAAGCCCGCAGGCAGGGAATCTTCACGGATCAAGACGTCTATGATCGAGTTTCATGAAGGTTCTGCTGGACACAAACGTCCTGATTGCAGCTTTCATTTCTCATGGTACCTGCGCTGAGGTTTTGGAGTACTGCGTACTGAAGCATGATCTAATCTCGTCCAAGCCTTTGCTGCTAGAGTTTCAGGAAAAGCTGAAGAGCAAGTTCCAGTTCTCCCGTTCCGAGATCAAGCAAGCCGTCAGGTTATTTACCCCTGTTCTGCAGATCGTAGTTCCACAAAAGTTAGAATCGCGCATTTGTCGCGATCCCGATGATGACCTGGTGCTTGCCACGGCATGGGCAGGGAAATGCAAATGTATTCTTACCGGTGATAAAGATCTCCTGGATCTGAAAACTTTTCAAAGCATCGACATTCTGCTGCCGGGTGATTTCTGGCGGTACGAAGCCCTCGAAAAATAGAGATTTGTAGTAGCGACTTCAAAAAATGAGAGATATGCCTCGAGCCAGGCGCTTATGACACTGTTGGACGCTCAACAATTGTCTGTCGGTAGCGCCCGGAAGGCTACTGACAATGACGTAAAACTGAATCTAGCGAAATTTGGTGCACCCCTTGGCGTTCACGGGGAAACAGAAGTCGACCTTTCCTTGGAAGAGACGCTTGTTGGCGCAATGGCACTGGCTCGGCACGACGCAACTGTTGCTAGAGTTCTGCCGGTTGTTTTTGCCAAAACCCGTAATCATTTGAATATGCGACGTCTGGAATTTCTAGCGAGGCAACACGGCCTTTTACCGGTTCTTGGATTTTTTCTGGATCTGACGGCTTCCTTAATAAAAAGCAAAAGGCTTCATGCAGACGCTCAACGTCTGAAGGATAAGCGACGAAAACGGATGGAGAATTTCTTTGTCGACAGGAATTTCAACAGGTTTGAAGCAGCTTTGACAGAAATGAATACACCACCGGTGGCTCGCCGGTGGAATTTCCTGATGAACATGGGAATGGATAGTTTCGAAGACAGATTCAAAAAGAGCTTTCCTGAAAGCGATCTGACATGACCTATCGCAGGTATACAGCAAAGCAACTCGTCTGACCCAGGATATAGATTTGTTTAACAGCGCGAACGCGGTGAAACAGGCTTATGAAAAAGCAAAGAAGTATACCGGTCTCGATATTCCGTTATCTCAGGCTGGAGTTGCCGACGCGCCGTACAATTTTGAAGATCGATTGACTACCTACGATGAGATTCCAATGCAGAAGCTCGTCGTTAGAATTCCCGAGATTCACGATCTCATATTGATGAAAGGGATCCGTTGCTACGAGGCACGATCTCGAGGTGAATGAGGAAATCTCGAAAAAGAACAAAGTCGATCCTGATATCCTGATTGAGAGATTTGAAAATGAGATGGATCATGTTGTGATCAACCGGCAAAGGTTAGTGACCAACTTTGCAGCAGTCTTGGCGCGGTGTTTTGGTGAGACGGTAGCTGAGAATTGGATCAAGACCCAATAAGACGTTCATCGATCGG
>CAZDDB010000124.1:1359-10442 GCA_964504105.1 uncultured Acidobacteriota bacterium | reverse complement strand
CAGTCTCGCGACCATTTCCCCAAAACCGTTAAGCACCCACGGATGGTTGATTCACGGTTCAATCTCTCGTAAGATGGAATTGTCTTTAAGACCCTTCAGTGTGAGGACTCAATGAATGTACTCTTAGTGTATCCCGAGTATCCCCCGACGTATTGGAGTTTCCGTTTTGCAGTTTCGTTTCAACGAAGGAAGGCTGCCTACCCCCCCTTGGGCTTGATTACGGTTGCTCCTCTACTGCCAAAAGACTGGAACAAGCGTCTGATCGATTTGAATGTCGAGCCTTTGCGCGATAGCGATTTACAATGGGCCGATCTGGTGATGATCAGCGCCATGATTGTGCAAAAAGACTCGGCGCGTGAAGTGATTCGCCGCAGCAAGGCGCTGGGAAAACGCATTCTGGCGGGCGGTCCGTTTTGGGCAAAAGATACCAGCGATTACAGCAGCGTGGATCACGTGATCGTGGGGGAAGCCGAACAACTTCTTCCTCAATTTGTTCGTGATTTTGAGTCGGGTCAGCCCCAGGCGGTTTACTCCTCTCATGATATGCCGCAGTTGTCGACCACTCCCCTGCCTGACTTCGATTTGATCCGGCTCAAGAACTACAGTTCCATGCTGCTTCAGTTTTCCCGCGGATGTCCGTTCAATTGCGAGTTCTGTGACATCATCGAGATCTATGGAAGAAAGGCCCGCTGTAAAAGCAATCAGCAATTCATGTCGGAGCTTGACCTGCTGCATAGCAAAGGATGGCGCGGCTCGGTCTTTATTGTGGACGACAATTTCATAGGAAACAAGACCGTCATTCGTAACTTGTTGCCGGATCTTGTTTCCTGGCAAAAGAAACATAAGTATCCGTTTAACTTCTTTACGGAAGCTTCGGTGAATCTCGCGCGTGAAACCGACATGCTGGAAAACATGGTAGAAGCAGGTTTTCGCAAGGTGTTCCTGGGAATCGAAACGCCCGTGCAGGAAAGCCTGAAGCTCACGCAGAAGATGCAGAACACGACCATGGACCTGGTTGAAGCGGTGCGGAAGATCCAGAAATCAGGAATGGAAGTGTTGAGCGGATTTATTGTTGGTTTTGATTCCGATCCCCCCGATGTTTTTAGCCGCGTCATTGAATTCATCCAGAAGGCTGCGATTCCGGTGTCGATGGTTGGACTTCTTTCCGCGCTGCCGGGGACGCAGCTAACGCGCCGTTTGCTGAAAGAGGGACGCCTCCTTTCGGAAAGCAACGGAAGCAATACGAGTCTGGATCTGAATTTTATTCCAACAATGGACGCAAACAAGCTGCTGGAAGGCTACAAAAAGATTCTCTCCACAATCTATGAGCCGCGGCAATATTACGAAAGAGTGCTGGAATTTCTATCTCACTATAGGCCCAGGATCCGTCAAAAGCTCAACGGGGCAGACTTTGTCGCTTTTGTCAATTCAATTTTGAAACAGGGAATCAGAGGCCAGGACCGCTGGGAGTATTGGAAATTCCTGTACCGCGCATACCGCGGCAATGCCGCCGCTTTTTCCGAAGCGGTAACCCTGGCCATCATGGGATATCACTTCCAGAAAGTCACACAACTGCAAATCGGCTACCGGTAAAGCTATTTTTGTGCAGGCCCGAACGCTGGAACTCAGCCGCGCGCACGGAGGTTGCCGGGCTGGAAGCTGGCTGGAAGCCCGCGCTCCCGCTCGAAGGCCTGCCTAACGTCCAAACTCCGGGGCGCATGCCATGCGCCCTACGTACCAGCGTTTGGTTTGAGCAATTCGTACCCTTCGGAGCGGGCAACATAGGTGGCTGCCGTGATATCGCCGACCACGTTCAAGGTCGTACGGCACATATCCAGAATGCGATCCAGCCCCAGAACAATTGCAATCAGCGAAGGATTGACTCCAATTTGCGTCAACACCACGATGATAAAAGGAATGGAACCGGAAGGAACGCCGGCAGTGCCAATCCCTCCCAGAATCGCGAAATAGGCAACAAGAATCTGCGTGCCGAAAGAGAGATCTATTCCGGAAAGTTGAGCCAGGAACAAAACAGTAACGCCTTCATAAAGCGCCGTACCGTTTTGATTTGCAGTTGCGCCGATGGTCAACACAAAGCTATTGATCTCGCGCGGGACACCAAGATTCGTTTCGGAAATTCGCAACGCTGTCGGCAAAGTGGCGTTCGATGAAGATGTGGAGAAAGCGGTGAGCATCACGGTCTTTACGCGGCGAAAGAACTCCAGCGGTGGAATCCGGGAAAGCACCGATACCGAAATCGAATAAATCACGAACATGTGAATTGCCAGCCCTGCCAGTACTGTAAAGAAAAACCACGCAAGGGCCTGCAACAGATCAAGTCCAAAACGGGCAATGTTGTTGAATAGCAGACATGCCACGGCAAAGGGCGCAATTTTCATAATCATGTCAATGATCTTGGTGGAAGCATGAAAAAGACCGTCGAGTGCTCCTAGCAGTGGCGCGGATATATCTGATCGAACCAGTGTGATCGCCAGACCAAGGATAACGCTGAACGTCATCAGGTGCAGCATGTTGGGAGTTTCACTTGCGATCGCCGCAACGGGGTTGGAAGGAATTAATGTTTTTACAACTGTCATCACCGGCGAATCGTCGTCGCCGCTTTTCCGCGCTTTTTCCACTTGTGTGGATGCCTCCTGGCCGTAGGTTTGTTCCAGGGCGGCTGCTGTGGCAGCGTCGACTCTTTTTCCCGGTTTTACCAAATTAACGGATCCGATCCCGATCAGTACAGAGATCGCCGAAATCACAAGTGTGTATAGGAAAGTTTTTAAACCGATGCGTCCCAACTTCCGGATGTCGCCGATCCCGGCAACGCCGATCACAAGCGATGAAAAAACCAGCGGAATGACACTCATCAAAAGCAGCCGCAAAAAAAGCTGCCCGATCGGTTCTGTAATGTGTCTTACAATCCAGACAACTCGAGGGTCCTTTACACCCAAAAGAGAATTTACGATGACACCTGCAACGACTCCGGTAAAGAGTCCAAGCAGGATTCGCCTGTGAAGCGGCATTCCACGCGGTCGGTCCGGTGTGGAATCCTTCAGATCTGTGGTGGCTTCGCGCTCAAAGGCGTCCGGGCTTAGACCTTTCTCATCTTTGGTTATGGTTTCTGAATTATCCATGCGTTCTATGATGTCATACTCTGCTGTGTCGTCGCGTCGTCGGGTCGTTTCACTCCAAACTGGAGGGCGGCTACACCTCTCAAGTCCCGCCGTTGTATCCGATGGTGACGAGTCCCGCCTCAACGATCACAGGCACTTCGCGCACTCCTTTTGAGAATTCCAGCATGCGTTTCAGTTGGGACCGGTCCTTCACAACATTGATATAGTCAAACCGTTTTCCTTGCAGTTCATAGTCCCTTCGCGCCGCGCTTGTGTAGGGGCAGCTGTCTTTTCCAAAAATCAACGCGACGTCAGCCATTTCAGTCATCGAACCCCGGGCGTTTGAAGTTCTTGTGACCGGGGAATTCACGGTCAACATCTTCAATCAGCTCATAAATTTTGTTTAACAAAGGCATGATATCGGCATGCATCGGCTTGTTTTGTTCATAGACTCTTGTGAGCGCATCGAGTGAGCTGAGTAGACCCAGGTGCGCGACTTTCGCGCTGCCGTCCGAGTCATTTGGGTATCCTTCGACTGGAGATTGCCGTTCTCTGCCGGTGAGTGCCCGATCCAGCTTTACCGCAATCTGCATGTGGTACCAGGAGAGTACTTCAAAACAGTCTTGCAGATGAGCCAGCTGCGAAGGATCGGCTGCCTTACTCTCTTCTTCGTGAAGATAAGCGCTCAACGGATCCAGAAAATGGTGGCAGTCCATTGCTAACTTGTGCGCTTTCATGTGAAGCGGGTGGCCGGATAAATCGACTCGCTGCGGGAGGACGATTTCCTCTTGCGCGTCCTCCACTTCGACACCTTCGTCCTCGATCAACTGGCGGCACAGGTCCATCGCTTCTTTCAGGTTTTCCTCTACATCGTGTAACACTACTTCCAGGTCGTCCGGATCCTCGCCGTTTGACAGATGCTCGTTACGCTGCCGCGATTCCTGGTAATAAAGAAGACACCGCGAAGTCATGGGACAACGTTCGCACCAGCGATCGCAGTAATTAAAAATTCCAGTAATAAATTCGGCTTCGGGATCGATCCTGGCGCCCATTGTTTATTTCAAGTTTATTTCAAACGTTCGAAGATTGCTTTTGCTTCTGCGAAAATCCTCAGCGTCTCCGTCTTTTCCTGTCCGGTATTGTAACCCTGATGCGAATCGGCCTCTTTTGCAACTTTGTCGATCCAATCAATGAAGTAGGCGGCATCCTCGGGAGATCGCACAGGCCGGCTCCCCACAGTAATATAAATCGGACTGGTAGTAGCATACGCATATTTATCCAGCACCGGATATTCGCTCTTCTCGCTCCAGGCCCGAAGAACAAACCATCCGCTTTTTTCGACTGTTAGCTGTCCGGCTGCATCGGCCGTTGTATGGCCCTCCTTCAGTTCAATTTGCCGGACGACATTCCCGTTGAACACAATTTCCAGATGGTCCACAGGTACGACGGATCGCACGTATGCATCGAACTGTAGCTCCTGTTTGCCGGCAGGAAGCGTGATTTCCCCACCAATGTCCTGGCCGTTGATTGTAAAGCCAAGCAAGGGGCCGTTTGTACCAAATGTCTTGCCGTGTTGCAATGCATCGAGAAACCGGCCGCGATCCAGCGGAGCCGGCGCCCTGACATAAACACGGTTCATTCCCACAGGACCGCGCAACGAAGCGTAATTTGCCATCGCATCGGTCCCGGCGCCGGCAGGCAGCCGGAAGCCGCAATTCAACAACCGGTACCAGACACCTGCCGTTGTGATGTGGTCACTGAACCCAACAACCTCCAGATAATCCACCGTTCCAAGCGCTACATCGACCGGCAGAGCGCGCGCATCTTTCCAGATTTCCGGACCCGGATCAAACGGATGAACGTATCCCACCAGCGCTTGCTGCGCGTGCGCCATATCCGCTACTACACGATTCGTTGGATACAGGCTTGCTGCGGCGGTGTTGGGATAATTCGCGTAATCAGGAATCAGAATGTTCTCGGTCAGCCCGAGAAGCCCCAGGTGTCCCCAGAAGCTTGTGTGGAACTCCTGGCTGTGTAGAACCATCGTTTTTTCGCCCGGAGAGAATTCCGGCTTTCCGGTGAAATAAGCGATGTCGGGGATGCGCTGTTCCTTGTTTACAATCAGACTGTTTACCACATCCAGATCTTCCGCTGCGGCCTGTTCCATCAGATGCTCGGGCGTGTTGCGATATGTACCGCCGTAGTTCATATGAACATGCAGATCAGCGCTGATCCAGTCACGCCAGGAAGCCGGTAGGGAAAGCTTTTGAAGACGCAGCTCAACGGTTTCCAACCTGTTTTCACGGACGTTCACTTCGCGCCGCTCAAACTCGTGTTTGAACCCTTTCAAGACCTCAATCGTGACCTTTCCCACGGGAACCACCGTCAGGGACTCGCCGGAAGAATGGACGTAGTGTGCTTCGAACGGGCGCTCCGCGCGATCAAAGCTGTCATCCGCGTGCATCATGCCGGACGAATAGGCTCGTCCATCCTCGCCCGTAATCGAAACGCGGGCAGAAGCAGGCTTTCCATCGGAATCCAGGATCAGCAATCGAATGGTCCCCATCGGCAGAAGATACTTTCTTTCTGAAACTTCCATTTGTCTCAGACGACCGCCGGTCACATCCTGGATCCAGAGAGAAGTGTTTCCATTTCTGTTGGAAATGAAGGCGATCTTCTCACCGTCATGCGACCATCGTGGCGCTGTGTTATCGAACTCTCCGTATGTCAAAGGAAAGGGATCACCTCCCTCCGATGTCATGATCCAGAGCTGATTCCATTGTCTGCCCAGATAGGAGCTGTATACCACGCGCTTTCCATCGGGCGACCAATCGGGACGCGCTTTCCAACTCGTCTCTTCGTACCGGATCTCCCTTGCCTCTGCTGACGGTTCCGCTTTCATCCGCCAGAATCCACCTGTTCCCTGAATGTGGCCGCGGTTCGAAACAAAAATGATTTCGGCGCTATCGGGAGACCATGTTGGATTGATCTCGTGATCAAACGCGCTGTAGTAATAGCGGGGCAGATCACTCTTTTGTTCCCGGACCAACTGCGTCGGCTTGACGAGTTTTCCGTCGGCAAAATCCGCGACAAAAATGTGGAAGTGCTTTGTGTCCGCTGTGGACACAAACGCGATTTTTTTTCCATCAGGCGACCATTTGGGTTCCACATTGACGGCGCCGCCGGAGGTCAGCCGACGGACCTGTCCTGTTGCAATTTCCAGGAGTTGCAGTTCAACAGTATCGCGGTCATAGCGCGCAAAGGCGATCGATTTTCCATCGGGCGACCAATCGGGTTGATAATCGTATCCGGGACCGGCCGTCAGTTGTGAAGCTGAGGTAGAGTCCAGTGCTTGGCGCCACAACGATCCCGCCATGGAGTAGACAACTTCCCGGGATTTGGGTGACCAGGATACGGAGCTCGGACCGGTGGTCAGTTGCGGAAGGTACATCTCCCGGTAGTAATAATGGTGGGGTAGCTCGATCTGCTTCAGTACTTTTTCCCGCTCGGCAAGCAAGGGAACCGTACCGATTAGAAAAAGGATGAAAACAAGCCAAAGAGGCCGCATTCCGGCATGATACATCGGGCGTTGCTGCTGTGCAACGCGGTGATGACTAAACCACGGAGGCACAGAGACACAGAGCAAATTTTCCTTTTTCTCCGTGCCTCTGTGCCTCCGTGGTTAAGAACTATTTGATGGATATCAATTCGAGTTCGAAGACCAAAACTGAATTTGGAGCGATGACATCCGCGTAACCTTTTTCATCGTAAGCCAGGTTCGCGGGAATGAACAACTGCCACTTTGAGCCGGTTTCCATCAACTGCAGAGCTTCAGTCCAACCCGCGATCACTTTGTTCACAGGGAATTCAGCGGGCTCTCCGCGGGTGTACGAGCTGTCGAACTCAGTGCCGTCAATGAGCGTGCCTTTGTAGTTCGTAACGACTGTGTCCGTGACTTTGGGTTTTGCGCCCGTTCCGGCAGTGAGTACCTTGTATTGCAAACCGCTCTGAAGCGTAATCACCCCTTCTTTCTTGCCGTTCTCTGCAAGAAATGCAGCGCCATCGGTTTTGTTCTGCTCACTCACTGCAGCCCTTGCCGCATCGGTTTTTGCGGTCATTTCTTTCTGAAATGCGCTCAAGACTTCCTTGATTTCCTCCTGGGTGAGCAGAGGTTGGGTTCCCGTGAGCGCGTCTTTGATTCCGCGGCCGAGAAGATCAGGATTGATATCGATGTTCTGGGCCTTCAGGTTGGTCCCGATGTTCAATCCGATGCTGTAACTAATTTTTTCCTTCTGATCTTTTAGCGCCGGTTCCTCTGCTCCAGCCTGAACTGTCAGGATCAAGGCGCACACAACTGCGATCCAAATAAACTTCATAAAATCTCCTATCTTCTGAAATGCGATGCTGCTAAGGATAAGGCAGGCGGGCTAACTGCGCAAGAGAATTTCTTTGGAAGCGCGGACACCCGATTCAATGGCCCCATTCATCGAGGCTCGGAAGGGCGACGTATGTTCGCCGGCAAAATGGACGCGTTCTTCGGATGCCTGTGCCAGTTGTAGAAAATCGAGATCCTGTCCGACACCGGTAAATGAATAGCTGCCCTTCAGCCACGGATCCTCGTTCCAGTACTTGCTGGCGCCTCCTTCCCAGAACTGCGGCGCTTCGGGCCAAATCCTGGTAACCTCTTGCCGGGCGATGCGCAGCCGTTCCGGTTCATTCAAGTCTCCAAGCTTTTGAGCATCTTCGGCCGATGTGAACGACATCAGGATTCCGCGTGGTCCAGGCTGGTCAATCGACATGTGGTAGATCCTGCGCAGATGCGTGTCTGTGAATACGCGCTGACCGGGACTTCCCGGGTCATCCCAGAACCGGCGGCGGAACTGCATGGCAATCTTCATTCCATGACCGTACGACAAAGTCCGGATGCATTTCATTTTTCCGGAAGAAAACTCAGGCGTAATTTCGATTTCGCGAAGAACAGAAAACGGAATCGCGATTACCAGATGCGGCGCACGAATCGACCGCATCTGTCCCTCTTCTTCAAACCAGACTTCTGCGCCGTTCTGATCGTGCGCAATTTTGCGCACGGGGCGATCATACAGAACCTCCGCGGAAAGAGCCTTTGCAAACGCCTTGGGCAACTGATCGTTTCCGCCGAAGATCCGTCCTTCATCCTGCAACTCGCTGAACGCGCTCTGTTGGAGATGGCCGCGGATCATCGATAGAGCGGACATTTGTTCCGGACGCGCTGTTTCTTCCGTAGCATTCAAGTAGGTATACAGCGTCAGAATATCCTGTGGGGCGCCTTCTTGAGTCAGAAGTTCCGCAACGGAAAGGTTGTCTAATTTCAGGATCTCGGGCGGCAGCTTTTCCGGATCTTTTACCAGGGCAACCAACCGCTTTGTGTATTCCGCTTCCTGCCCGAATAACATTCCAGGTTTGGCGCCTTCAAACGGAAGTTGTTCTTTGCTCTTCTTAAACAACTCCATTCGGAAGGTTTTTCCACGAACGAAGATCGCATCATACAGCTTTGCAGTCAGGACCTTGAGCTCGAATTGCTTGCAGTACCGGTGCATGAACTCGTCTTTTGCATCTACATATTCGGCGCCCATTTCCGCGTACAGGCCGTCGGCAAATGGGTCTCGCGCCGTAAAAACGCGGCCGCCGGAACGGCACCGGGCCTCAAGCACTATGGTTTCGAATCCCGCTTTCTTGAGCTCGTATGCGGCTGCAAGTCCCGCTAACCCGGCTCCCAGAATAAGAACCTTTTTGAGAGATTCGCCGGATGCCTGCAGGCGGTTGCCGGAAGCAGCAAGTAAAAACGTGGCTGCGGTACCCTGCAGAAATTCACGCCGGCTAAAAAATTTCGTTATCTTGGTCACAATCATACTGCAACCGTGCTATTTAAATTCAGTCTTCATCTTGGAAATAGCCACAAGCCCATTTGGTGGTTTTTTGCTTATT
>CAZDDB010000124.1:0-1349 GCA_964504105.1 uncultured Acidobacteriota bacterium | reverse complement strand
TGGAAATATCAAAAATCAAATATCCAAAATCAAATAAACAGAAGCAAATAAGCAAAAAACCGCCAAATCGTCTTGTGCACTGTCTGTAACGGTTCTTTACTAATTGATTTATGTTTATTTTATTTGATTTTTGATATCTCTATTCGTGTCCGTAGTATTCAAACGCCGACATCGGCTTCCCCGATTTTGATTTCCAGTTTCGTTCTTCCGCAGGAAGCTTATTAAGAACGCGTGCCATTTCCCGCACATGAATTGTGACTGAACCGCAGCAGGAACCGATAAAATTGACTCCCAGATCCCGCGCTCTGGCGGCATAGTCCCCCATCTCTTTGCGAGTGAGCTGGAGCGGATCGAGCGACAACGGAAATTCGGGAAGGGATGTAAAATCGGGTTTGTCCGCCGGCGTGCGGTACGCTGTCGGTTGACAGGCTATGTAGCCGGAAACAGCTTCGCGCATTTCCCGAATCAGCGGCAACGTGTGTTCCGGGTTTCGCAAGCAGTTGATCCCGACAATATCCGCGCCGGCATCGATCAAACGTTTTGCGCATTCCGCCGGACCATAGCCTTCATATGTACGAGGATCGACTTCGTAGGACATCGTCACCATCGCAACCAATCCCGCCTTCTTGATTCTTTCCGTTGCGAGCAACGCTTCCCCAAGCCAGGTAAATGTCTCGGCGATCGCAAAATCGATTCCTTCTTTCATTTGTACTTCGAGCTGACGGTCAAACAAAGCACGCACGCGATCCGGCGATTTCGGATTTTTCGGATCGTACGCCCAGGTTAGACTGAGGTTTCCGGCAACCAGGGCATCTCCCTGCTTTGCAACATCACGTGCGATCTGAACCGCCGCCCGGTTGATGTCATCGACTCTCCCTTCCATTCCGACCGTAGCAAGCTTGTCTTCGCTCGCATAAAAAGTGAGCGCCTGAAGCACCTCCGCTCCCGCGCGCAGGAATTCCCGGTGCAGCTCCGCAAGAGCTTCGGGATGTGTCAGGCTCACCTCAGGCGTAAATGGTCCGGCCTGCACGTAGCCGCGCTTCTCCAGCTCAAGCAAGTACCCGCCATCTCCAAGAACAGGGCCAGCGGCCAGACGTTCTAAAATCGATTTCTTCATGCAGAACTCCTTGTATGGTGTGTAATTATATGCCCTCTACGTTGCTAACTGTCAGATGATTCGCTTTTCTCCTAGGAATCTTCACCTTCCAGCTATGGTCTTTTACCACAAAGGCACGGAGACACGGAGGAGATGCCGGCTTGCCATGTTTCCATGCAGTTCCGGCAGCCGCCAGGCCCTTTGGGCTCTCTGAAAAAAATGTGAAAAAACAAGACCATTGCAAGGCGTTTCT
>CAZDDB010000123.1:5648-10468 GCA_964504105.1 uncultured Acidobacteriota bacterium | reverse complement strand
TTTTCGCGGACCGTCAAACTCGCAAAGGAAGATGTTCTGCCATTTTCCGAGCGCGAGGTTCCCATCGACAAGTGGAATGGTTTCCGATGGTCCGACGATTCCGGATTTCAAATGCGCATCGCCATTTCCGTCCTGGCGATCGTGCAGCCACACGCCGCTGGGAATGAGCTTTTTCAGCAGGTTCACTACATCGGTCTGAACGGATTCATCCCAGTTTTCCTGAATCATGATCGCCGCGGTGGCATGCCGGACGTAAACGTGCACGATTCCGTTTTGCGCCTTACTTTCCTTCACAAATTTGTGTACTTGATCCGTTAAATCATAAAGCCCGTTTGGCTTGTCGGTTTCAATTTCGATCGTCTTGCGCATCCTGTTTCTATTGTACTCTGAGGGTGTATGATGAAAAGCGATATGAGCAATTCAGTTCATTGTGAAACGCGCGGTAATGTGGAAGTTTGCACCCTGCGGGACTTGACCGGGGCGTTCGCTGAAGTGGCGCCGCAATTCGGAAACAATTGTTTTTCATTTTACTCACAGTTGCCTGTTCTTGAACCTGTCAACTTTGAAGAGTTTTGCAAACGCCCGACAAGTTACGGGATTCCGATTCTTTTTCCGTTCCCCAACCGCATCAAGGATGGCGAGTTCTCGTTTCATGGAAAACGCTATCGTGTGGATCCTCCCCGTCACGGATTTGTGCGCGACAAACGCTGGGAAGTCGAAGCAACGGGCGCTTCCAATGACGAAGGAGCGTGGATCCGATGCAGCATAGATACCTCCAATTATCCGGATCAAATCCTCAAACAATTTCCGTTCCCGTTCCGGTTTGAAGTGACGTACAGGCTGAAGGAGCGCAGGTTGGAGATGAATAGTACCGTATGGAACACGGGAACGGAGAATCTGCCGTTTGGATTTGGAATCCATCCCTATTTCCGAAAGCCCGAACAGGGAACTCTGCAGGTGAAAGCGAAGAAGTTCTGGGAGCTGATCGAGACTCTTCCAACCGGAAAATTGCTCGATGTGAACGGACAATTCGATCTTCGCCGGCCTGCCGACGTCAACAAACTTCAACTGGACGATATTTTTACAGATCTTGATTCCGATGCCGATGGCATCATTCGATGCCTTCTTGCGGATCAGAAGAACGAAACACAGACTGTTGTGGAATTTGATGGCCGTCAATTTCCGAACGTTGTCCTGTTTACACCGCCGGCTCCGAGGCAGGCGATTTGTATTGAGCCGTACAGCTGTCCAACCGATGCGTTTAATCTCCAAAACCGCGGAATTGAAAGCAACGTGATCGCGCTTCCTCCAGGTCAGTCGATGCCTTTCAAAATAATCGTTTCCTCCGACAGATAAGTCCGGCCCTGACTTCCATCTTGCAATGATAACAAAGTGGTTTGTGTTTTCGTGATGAAATAAATCTATCATCGAATGCAATGCGCAAAAAATTGCTTTGTGTTCTTTGTGTCTTTGTGGTGAAATAACTTCATCATGGAATACAACACGAACGAGTTGATGGTGTGTCAGGCAGCGCGGCAGTTGCAGGATCGTGATGTAGTGTTTGTTGGCATCGGTCTTCCTAACATGGCGTGTAATCTCGCGCGCAGAATGCACGCGCCGGATCTCGTGCTGTTATATGAATCTGGCGCAGTCGGTGCGACTCCGGAACGCCTTCCTGTTTCGATCGGTGATCCCGCGCTGGTCACCAACTCGCTCAGCATTTGTTCCATGTTCGACATTTTCAACTACTATTTGCAGGGACAGCGAATCGATGTCGGTTTTTTGCAAGGCGCCCAGATCGATCGTTTTGGAAATCTGAACACTACCGTTGTCGGCAGCTACGAAAAACCTTCCGTACGATTACCCGGAAGCGGAGGCGCCTGTGAAATTGCGATCCTCGCAAAAAAAGTGTTTATCATTGCGCCGCAAAGCAAACGAACTTTTCCCGAAAGGGTCGATTTCATCACTTCTCCCGGATATGTGGATGGCGCAAATACTCGTGCAGAGCTCGGCATGCCGGGCCCGGGGCCGGTTCAGGTGATCACAAACCTGGGATGCTACGAATTTGAAGACGGCGAAATGATACTCACTTCACTCCATCCAAATTGCACGGTGGAACAGGTTCAGGAAAACCTGGGGTGGAAAGTTAAAGTCGCCTCCGATTTGAATACAACGGACCCACCGCATCCGGAGCAACTTCGCATCATTCGCGAAGAACTCGACCCCAATCATTTGTATATTTGAAATTAACCACCAAGGCACGAAGACACGAAGAAGTGCAGGGCGAATTTTAGTGCGTTCTATCTTCCATCCTTTATCCTCCATCCTCTTCTTCCTTTCGTGCCTTTGTGCCTTTGTGGTTACCCCGATCTCCCACGCATACGATCTTTCGCAGGTTAAGATCGAACATCTCCAAAACGGCCTCACCGTGATGCTGCTGGAAGACCACACGCAGCCGCTTGTCAGCACACAGGTGCTCTACAAAGTAGGCGCGCGGAACGAATGTGTTGGGACAACCGGTCTGGCTCATTTCGTGGAACACATGGCGTTTCGCGCCACAAAGAATTTTCCCGGTACTGATGTGGTAAGCCGCATTTATGGTGTCGGCGGTGAATGGCACGGGTACACATTCCTCGATCAGACAACGTACTTCGAAACCGTTCCGGTAAAAGACTTCGATCTTGTGTTGCAAATCCAGGCGGACCGCATGGGCAGTGCTCTCATCAAGGCAAGCGAAGTGGAAGCCGAGCGCGGGGCCGTACTCACCGAGCTGCACAGCTATGAGAATGATCCGGCGCTTGTCTTAAACGATGCTGTCAATGCAACTTCCTTCTTGCAACATCCCTACCGCTACAATACGATCGGCTGGACCAGCGATGTAGAAAAGATCGCACACGACGACATTGTAGAGTTTTATCATCGTTACTATCATCCTTCCAACGCCGTTCTTGCAATTGCCGGGGATATCGATTCAGTGGTTGCGTTGCAGACAGTTCATCGGTATTTTGATTCTATCCCTGCCGGATCCGTGGCAGGTTTGCCTCGCACGGTGGAACCGCTACAGCAAGGCGAGCGGAGACTCACGATTCGCGGCTCCGGCCCGGTAAATACCTATCAGATTACATATCGTGCGCCCGCTGCGCGTGATCCGGAATATCCGGCATATCTTCTGCTGCAAGCAGTGCTGGGCGGAGGATCCGGCGTGAATTTTCGGCAGGAGCAAGAAGCCGAGCCGGCCCATCCACAGACGCGTCTGCACGGTGTTGCAAGAAAGATCACCACGTTTTTTATTCCCACAGCTCAGCCGTACGTTTTCACCATTGCCGGTTCTGCCGATCCGGCTGTCGATCCGGCGCAAATCGAAAACGAGATTGAAAAGAGAATTTCTCCGCTGCTTCAGGAACCTGTATCGCGGGAGGAGATCGACCGTTCCCGTAAGCAACTTCAGGAAGCGCTGCTGTTCGATATCGAGACAACCGAAGATGCCGCGCACCAGATGGCGTATTTTGAAGGAATCGGCGCGTTTCCGGTGTTGCAAAAGCTTCCCGATTTGCTGAACGTGGTGACGCCGGCGGACATTCAAGCGGCAGCGCGGAAGTATCTGCAACCGCAACAGAGGACGATCGGATGGTATCTCACATCCGGCGCGGGACCAGAAACGGAACCGCATTCCCGCGCCGCAATGAAAACAGCGCCTGCCGTGGAAAGCGCCCCGAAAACGGTGGTTTTGAAGAATGGAGCGGCCGTGATTGTGCGCAGGATCCCCCGGACTCCAGCGGGATTCATTCGCGTATTGATTCCATCGAATACTGTAGAAGCGGAAGCCGATTTCACAACGGACACTCCTGTGTGGCGGTACACGTCCGTCCACCGGCGGTTTTTGAGGGAGGATCTGGCCGCTGCCATCCGCGAGGTCCGCAACGCTGCTCTGAAGGACGCGCCTCCTGATCCGGCTGCTCTGGAAGATCCGGAAACCGCTGTGATCCAGACCCTCGCACAGTTGATGGGTGCCGGAGCTAACCGCGGATCACCCTCTCCGGCTGTGATCTGTGTGGTGGGTGACATCGATGAGGATGCTACCCTTGCGCTGCTGAAAGAACAATTCGGCAGCGCAGGGGCGATCAAGAAGCAGCAGTTCCCGGCGCTTCATGTTCAGCAAAAAGAAAAGACTGTCCGGATTCCAGGCAAAGCCCAATCGCAATTCGGTTACGCGCTCCCGGCTCCCGCCCCATCCAGTCCCGGATCGGTTGCTTACCGCATTCTACTTTACATCATGACCCACGCTTACGAAGGGCGTCTGGGAAAGGAGATGATCGGGCGGAGGGGCCTCATCTATTATATTAGCAGCAGCTACAATTCGGACGGTGTAAATTCCTGGATCTCGATCCACTATGGCGTGAACCCTGATCAATTGGATACCTCGCGCGCCGAATTCGAACGGATTCTGAAGGATCTCCGCGAGAATCCACCGACCGAAGCAGAAGTGGAAGAAGCAAAGCAGCATCTGATCGGACGCAGGCTGACGCAATATCAGAGCAACGAAGAGCTTTCCGCGTTTTATGTCCGTGAATGGATTGAGCAAGGACGCCTTCTCGATCAAGCCGAGTTCGAAAAGCGCATTCGTGCCGTTACGCTGGAACAGGTTCGCCGGATCATCCCGCAATTCTTAGACGGCGTCAGCGTTGTCGTAGACACGAGATAAGGATTTCACCGCAGAGCCCGCTAAGGAGCAAAAGACGGAAGGGTTTGTATTCTCCCTGGAAAGTAGCTACTATTGTGTATAAGTAGCTATATTGCGAGAGGGATCATGATCTCAGTAT
>CAZDDB010000123.1:2928-5638 GCA_964504105.1 uncultured Acidobacteriota bacterium | reverse complement strand
GTCCCGCTGGCAGAGCTTGAGCTGGAATTCTTGTTTTGGCCGGCGAGACGCCGGCGTTACAACCCGAAAGGCATGCTGCTGCGTTTCCGAATCTTTCTCACTCGCTTTAGAACCTTGTGTTACAGTGCTCTAGTGGTCTTTGCGAGAGATTGCCCTCTTACTCCGCGCGCAAAGCTTCGAGCGGATCGAGTTGTGCGGCGCGGCGGGCGGGAAGCACGCCGCTGGCAAGGCCGACAACCACGCTCACCAGAAGCGAAAGAATCACGTAAGGTGTGGGAACTTTCACAGGCAGTGCCGGGATCAGCAAACCCAGCAATTGCCCAACTGCAAGTCCGGTGATCACGCCAAGCGTTCCCCCGATCGTCGATAGCAGCGCCGCTTCGCTGAGAAAGAGCAACAGGATCTGGCGCGGTTCGGCGCCGATCGCTTTTTCCAGTCCGATCTCGCTGACTCGTTCGTTGACTGAAATCCACATCATGGTCAGAATTCCCACCGAACCGACAATCAGGGAGATCGCTGCGATTGCGCCGAGTCCCATCCCGATGATGCTAAGGATACTGTCCAGGCGCGCAAGCATCTCCGTCTGAGTCGTGATCGTGAAATCTTCTTCGTTATCATGACGTTCTTTCATGACTCTACGGACTTCTTTTTCCACTGAGGATGCGATCTGCGCGTTTGAAAAAAGGATGTGGATTTCTTGCATCCCGTCCTTATTGAACAACTTCATTGCCATCGCAACATGAATGTAGGCGGCATCATCGATGTCGATGCCAAGCATTTGTCCTTTGGATTCCATCACCCCGATCACTTGGAAGCGTCTTTCGCCGATGCGGACATGCTGTCCCAACGCATTTTCAGATCCAAATAATTCTTTCTTCAACGTTGGGCCCAGGGCAGTCAACGGCTCTCCGCGATTCCAATCGGATGCAGGGAGAAATTGTCCCTGACGAACACGAAATTGCCAGACTTCGGGCGCATCGGAAGTGACACCACGAATAAAAACAGACCTCGCGCGGTTTCCCGCTTCGACTTTTGCGGATCCAAAACAGATCGGCACGACTTTCAACACGCCGTGAATTCGCAAGAGCGCCCGTGCATCTTCCAGCGTGAGCTTCCTTGTTGTGGAAACGGCTCCCGGCAACCCGAAGACCACGGATTTTCCGGGAACGACACTCAGGAGATTTGTTCCAAATTGGGTAAATTGATTGAGAATGAAGACGCGCGTGCCTTCCACAATCGACGTCAATAGAATTACCGACGCAGTTCCAATTGCGATGCCAAGCATGGTGAGGAGCGTGCGCAGCTTATGCGCACGAATCGTCCCAATTGTCAGCTTGAAAACATCCCTCACTTCCATGACTGTTTTTTACCACGGAGAACACGGAGGGCACAGAGTTAAGGAATAATATTTCATCTCAGTGTACTCCGTGTCCTCCGTGGTGAAATCTTACCTCCTGGTCAGGGCGAGGATCGGATCCAACCGCGAAGCGCGGCGCGCCGGCCAGACTCCGAACAGCACACCAACAAACATTGAAACACCCACTGCAAGTAGAATAGACCACGGTGGAATCTCCGCCGGAAATGATGGGAAAATGCCTGTCACCAGCCGCACCGAAAGGACCGCTGCCGCCAGACCTGTCAATCCGCCGACAAGCGACAACAACAACGCCTCAGCCAAGAATACAAGAACGATCTGTCCGCGTGTTACACCGACCGCTTTTAACAATCCGATCTCAGAAGTTCGTTCCGAAACAGACACAAGCATCACATTCATGATTCCAATTCCCGCGACTGTCAGCGAAATTGCCGCGATTCCTGCCAACGCCAGCGTGAGAGCGTTGAAAATCTGGTTAAAAGACGCAAGAACAGAATCCTGGGTAAGCAGCGTGATATCTTCCTCTTTATGTCGCTCTTCGATGACCTCGGTGATCTGTTTCTTCACCTGATTCAGATCTTGAAAAGAATTCGCCTGCACAAAGATACGGAAGAGAGTTGTCAGATTAAACACCTTCATGGATGTAGCGACAGGAATCATGATGATCTCATCGAAGTTGAATCCCATATGCTCCCCCTTTGGCGCCAGTACACCGATAACGCGAAAACGAAAATCGCCGATTCGCAAGACCTTTCCCAGCGGGTTTCCGCCACCATAGAGTTGCTGCTGAATCGCGGTGCCGATGACCGCAACGTTGGAGCCGCGTGTCATTTCGCCAGAGGGGAGTGAGCTGCCGCGTCCCAATATCAGACGTTGCAGATCGAGAAATTCCGGTGTCGCTCCGATGATCATGACATTGCGACTCAGAGAACCGTGCGAAACCGTAGTCTGTCCCATGGTTGCAGGCGCCAGTTTTCGAATCACAGGAATTCGTCTTTGTAACGCCATGGCGTCATCCAGCGTGAGATCGTGAGGAACACCTCCAATTACGGGAATTACACCGGACGTTTCGACTTTCCCCGGCAAGATGATCAGCAGATCGCTTCCCAGCGCCGCCAGTTGGGACGTTACGTAGATTCGCGCTCCTTCACCCAGCGCCGTGAGCAACACAACCGAAGTGATGCCGATCGCAACACCAAGTGTGCTCAGAATGCTGCGCAGGCGATGCCCGCGCAGGGCGCTCCACGCAAACTGCATCAGATCCAGAAAGCTCATTTGAAACCACAGATGAACACCGATGAACACGGATACATTTATTCTGATCTGTGTTTATCT
>CAZDDB010000123.1:0-2918 GCA_964504105.1 uncultured Acidobacteriota bacterium | reverse complement strand
AACCGCAAAGACCGCAGAGGGCGCAAAGAAAAATTTAGTATTCGCTTTGCGGTCTTAGCGGTCTTTGCGGTTATCCTCCGCTCCAACCATCTCACCGTCGTGGAGAGTGATCATGCGCCGTGCGCGTTTCCCGACTCCGGGATCGTGTGTGACCACTACAACTGTCAGCCCCTCACGGTTCATACTTTCGATCAACTCCACAATTTCCTGTCCCGAATGAGTATCGAGATTTCCCGTTGGTTCGTCCGCGAGCAGCACCGAAGGCTGCATCACAACCGCGCGAGCGATAGCAGTCCGTTGTCTTTCTCCGCCCGAAAGCTGGTTGGGCCGGTGTTTTGCGCGATGGGACAACCCTACGCTTTCCAGAGCGCGCGCTACGCGCTGCTCCCTTTCTTCGCGCGGGATTCCCGCAAAAATCATTGGCAGTTCTACATTGCCGGCAGCATTCAGACGCGGGATCAGGTGAAAAAATTGGAAGACAAAACCGATCCGGTTGCGTCGAGTCAACGATAACTCCGTTTCATCAAGTGATGTGACATCTTTTCCATCCAGAAGATACAACCCGCTGCTCGGATGGTCGAGGCAGCCGATTACGTTCAGAAGAGTCGATTTTCCCGATCCGGATGGACCCATCAGCGCCACATAGTCGCCGCGGGCAATTTCCAGAGTGATGTTCCTGAGCGCGTGTACCGTTTCCTCTCCTACCTGAAACTCGCGGGAGATTCCCTCAAGATGGATCACCTGTCCGCCTCGTTCGTGACGGTCACAAACGCGCCTTCTTTCACCTCGGCCCGATCCAGAGAAACGGCGATGCGGTCTCCCTGCTTCAAACCTTCGAGAATTTCTGCAAACTCCCAGTTACGCAGTCCCGGTTTGACGCTTCGCGCCGCCAGCTTCTTTCCATCGATCAGAAGAACGCGATTTCCTTCCAGCAGCGCATAGGTGGGAATGCGGAGAACATTTTCGCGGGACTGCACAATGACTTCAATGTCCGAAGAGGTTCCCGGCAGAAGTTTTTTGGTGAATGCGTTGTCCGTGAGCTCCGCTTCAATGTCCACCGTGCGGTTTTGTCCTTCGATGTCCTGCACAAACGGTGCGATGCGCGTGAGACGCCCCTCAAACGTCTGATCGGGATAGGGATCGAGACTGACGCGGACCGGCATTCCGATCTGTAATTTTCCGGCATCCGTTTCATCGATCGGTGCTTGAATGTAAACGCTGTCGTTATCCAGAACGTCCAACACAGGGGGAATCGGAACGCCTGGAGGAGACGGAGTAATCCATTCGCCGACCTCTGTTGTGAGTTGCGCCAGAACACCGTCAAACGGCGCGCGAAGTTCCGTCTTTTTCCAGTTGGCTTGCGCAACGGCGATGGAGGCTTCCGCGCGTTTTGTTTCGGACTTGCTTGCTTCGCAATGAGCTCGCGCCACATCATTTTTGTTGGAGTACTGATCGAGCAATGCATCGGAAACAATTCCCTGTTTGTTGAGTGAACGGTTCCGTTCCAGTTCCCGCGATGCCCATTCGGCCGCCAGACACGCTTCCCGTGTGTTGGATTGCGCAGCCTGATACCCACGCTCTGCAAGCTGGAGTGAAGCGCGCAAATCGGAGTCCTCCAGACGCAACAACACCTGTCCGGCCGCGACTTTTTCTCCCTCCCGTGCTCCCAGAAAGACAACGCGGCCGCCCATCTCCGGGCTCAGCCTTGCTCGCCTTCGTACTTTGACTGTGCCTGCTTTGCTGTTGGTAACGGTCTCTTCTACCTTTCCCGGTTTTACCGTATATGCAGCTATCTCTACGGGCTTTGGCTTGAGCAAAACATATCGCGTGAAAACGCCGGAGAGAATAATGATCGCGACAACGACCAGACGTTTGCGCCCCTTGGAGTTCATTCGTGCGCGGACAAAGTCAATTCGGCGTACTTGCCGTGTCCTTCCCAAACGCGGATGGTGAAGGTATAAGGAAGTTGTGTAATGATCTTTCCGGCGATTAGCTCACAAATATTTTCCACCGAAGGATATTCCAGGAACTCATTGAAAGAACGGTGATCATATTCGGCCAGGACGTTTTTTACGGTGGTCTTCAGATCGGCAAAATCGAGAATCATTCCCTGTTTTTTTTTCCCTTCGATGATGACATCGACAGTATATGTGTGCCCGTGCAGGCGGCCGCACTTCTCATGACCGGGAAGGAAATGCGCGCAATCAATGTATTCCGTAATTCCAAGCTTCATGTATAGTCCTCCAGTTTCCTTTAGCATAAACTGGCAAGTTCTTGATTCTATCACTGGAGCAGTATGGCGGGATAATGTCTTGTCCGTTCACGATCAGCTCGTAAAGCCACCGAGCTCCTTCCAGCGCGTAACTGTGCCCCATCCCGCAAAGACCCGACAGGACGTAATGATTGGGGAGTGTCAGACGCCCTACGAACGGAAAACCATCCACCGTAAATGCCATCGTGCTGCACCAGGATCTCCAGTTTGGGGGGCCGGCGTCCCTGCCGGCCATAAAATGCTCGTGCATCCACTCGATCTGTGCTGCTGCGATCCTTTCCGAGACTTCCGTTGCGATTCCAACTTCCTCCTCCGGGACTGCTGATTCCAGACCGCCAAAGATCAGTCTTCCAGGAAGAAATCGCCAGTAGATATCGCCGTATTTTGTGAAGACGGGACGATCCGTTGGCGCTTCCGTTTCAACCGGGACTTCGAGTATCTGGCCACGCACAGGAATGTAGCGCCCCTTCAGTTCTGGAACGAGAGGAGCAGCAAACGCATTGAGGCAAAAAACGATTCGCTTTCCCTGGAAGCGACCGTGAGATGTTTCCACGGAATTTTCATGAACGCTCAGGACTTCACAATTCGTGTGTACCGGCAATCCGCTTGCAAGCCGGTTCCAGAATCGGACTTGATCGAACCGGCC
>CAZDDB010000122.1:0-10620 GCA_964504105.1 uncultured Acidobacteriota bacterium | reverse complement strand
GGTTCAAAATAGGAGAGAGTGTGCGCATAGGCGTTTACGGAGCCGGCGCGGTCGGCGGTTATTTCGGCGGCCGTCTGGCACAGGCCGGTGAAGATGTTGTCTTTATTGCGCGCGGAGATCATCTGCGCGCGATTCGCGAACGCGGGCTTCGTGTGGATAGTTTCAAAGGAAACTTTCTCATCCATCCCGCTCAAGCTACAGACGATCCGGCTCAAGCTGGTACGGCCGATGCAGTTCTGGTTGCTGTAAAAGCCTGGCAAGTACCTGATGTGGCTGAAAAGATGCGCCCCATGATCGGCCATTCCACATTCGTGGTGCCGCTGGAAAACGGAGTCGATGCCCCCACGCAATTGTCGGCTGTTCTTGGCGAAGACAAAGTGCTGGGAGGCCTGAGCAAGATTTTCAGCTTCATTGTGGAACCGGGATACATCCGTCATGGCGGAGCAGAACCGGCTGTCGCTTTTGGCGAACTGGACAACCGGAAAAGTGAACGCTCGGAACGGCTGCGGGACGCGTTTGTGAAAGCAGGTGTTCGCGCAGATATCCCGGTCGATATCCACGCCGCCATGTGGGAGAAGTTTCTGTTTATCGCCACCATCAGCGGAATTGGAGCGGTCTGCCGCGCGCCGATTGGCGTGCTTCGCTCTGTTTCGCAAACGCGCGCTTTGATGGAACAGTCCATGCTGGAAATCCTGACAGTCGCCCGCGCAAAAGGAATCATGATGCGAGACGACGCGATCGCACGTTCCATGGGATTTGTGGATATGCTGCCGGCTGAAGGTACCGCTTCCATGCAACGCGACATTCTGGAGGGGAAACCATCGGAATTGGAGAATCAATGCGGCACAATCGTGCGGCTGGGAAAAGAGCTTGGAGTCGAAACACCGCTGCATAGTTTTCTTTATCAGGCCCTCCTGCCGGTCGAAATGCGAGCCCGCGGCTGGCTGACCTTTCCATAGAGACACACGACTACGTTGTGTTTATAGGTGTTCCAGCCACTCAAGAATAGCGTCTCTTACCGAACCCAGGACAATCGCTTCCGATTTACCGCTTTTTTTTGGAACCTCAAACGAATGACCTCCGTCCGGAACGTAATACGGAGTTGCATAATCGCCGATCTTGCCGATGGTAGATTCCAGCAAATCGAACCGTGCAAACGGATCCTTCGTTCCGCTTACAAATAACATCGGTTTCCGGATCGAAAAGAGATGCTCATCACGCAGCTGGTCCAGCTTTCCCGGCGGATGCAGCGGATACCCGAGAAACAAAAGCCCCGACACTCCTTCTCCTGCACCAAGATACGAGGCGATTCTTCCGCCCATCGATTTACCGCCAATCACAATCCTTTTGCAAGGCATCGCATTCATCGCTTCCTCGTAGCAGGAGATTAACACTTTCCGGTTATCCGGAACCTTACGCCGGGCTTCGCTGTAAAAGAAATTAAACTTCAAACAGGGATAGCCCGCCTCCGCGATCGCTTCGTGAAAATATCGTAAAAACGGTGCGTGCATGTTCCCCCCTGCCCCGTGACCCAGAACAACTCCGATCTCTTTCTGGTTGTCCGGCAATAACAGGACACCGGTAGATGTCAGCTTTCCTCCGGTCAGAACTATGTCACGTCTTTTCATTGTGAACCCACAATGATAATTTTCCCCCGAATTCGGGTTTTTTGCTTATTTCGTTATTTTTTCTGATTTTCGATATTGTCACAAACCAATTATAATGTCATCAGAGAAACTGGATGACTGATAAGAAAGATTCGCAACGTCCGAAGGATGAACGGTATCGTCTTCAGAAATGGCTGGGGTTTACACAGAAGATCTTCAGCACACTCGAGATGAATGAAGCGCTAAAGACCATTCTCGATGTTGCTCTAGAACTGACAGAAATGGAACGGGGATTCGTTGTTTCCATCGGGGTGAACGGGGAACAACAGTTCCTGGAGGGCAGGGACGAAAGAGGTAGAATCCGCAAGGAATCTGAGTTTCCTGAGACGCATCCGCTTGTGATGCGGTGTATCGAAAAAAGAGAGACTGTGTATTTTGATGAGGAGACGCAGGATTTTCAGCCTCCGACTGCATGCGGTTTTTGTGTACCATTGTTTTCCTACCGGAGCACGGCCGATCCCAAGAAGCTGATGGGGGCCATCTATGCCGAAAGTACGCGACAGATGCGGCTCGGAAACCTGGAACGCGAACTGATCACAGTGATAGCGTTGCACGCGGGCATGGCGCTCGAAAATGTGATGCTGTACGAAGTTGCCACACGCGATCCCCTCACTCATGTCTACCTGCGGCACTACTTTGATGCAATCGCCTTTGTGGAATGGAAACGGACACTTCGTCACAAACATCCTCTCACCATCTTGATCGCCGACCTGGATCATTTCCGCGCCTTCAACGATACGTACGGCAAAACGCAAGGGGATCTGGTCCTTCAACGAACTGCCGAGATCTTGAAGGATGCATGCCGCATTGAGGACATTATCGCCCGTTACGGTGGAGAGGAATTTGTGGCCCTGCTGCCGGAGACGAATGTTGCAGGGGCAAAGCGTGTGGCAAGACGCATTCAGGACAGCATGACGGATCTGGTCCCCGCGCAGGATGCAAAACCGCTGACGGTCAGCATCGGAGCCGCCACATATCCACTTTGCGCGGTTAGCAGCGTTCAGGATCTTGTAACGCTGGCAGATCATGCGTTGAAGCAGGCAAAACAGGCCGGCAGAAACAAAACAATCGTGTACGATCCCACACTCAGTCAGGCGCACGCGAAATTGTTTCGCTAACACCTTCCTGCATTTCCTCGACTTCCCCATTTCCATGAATCAACTTCACTGTCCGCGTTCCGGGATTTCCCGCAATCTCATAGCGAAGATTGATGGACGGAGTGTTCTCCGGAACCAGAAACAGTTTCCCTGAACGCGCATACCAGCGTCCGTTGACCGTCTCCTTTTGTTGGCCGGAACTTTGAACGGCGCGAAACACACCATCAGCGTCAAACTGTATGCTGCTTTCCAGCTTTTCCTGATTTTCACCCGTTGTGGAAGCGCTCCAGTTCCCAATGAGAGCGGGCTCCCTGCTCCCTTCGCCGGGCTGAAAATTCGCGTAAAGATCATGAAGAGTCTGGTGTCGGGAGACGATCCGTTCCTTTTCACCCAGAGAGATCTGCACGTAACTAACCTGTGCGGAAGGGTAAACATAAACTACGGCCAATACATCCGGACCCGATGGACTTTTTCCTTCCCACTTCTGAAGCGCGCCTGAATTCGAAGGTTCCATCTCGCCTGTCTTTTTCAAGAAAGGTGCGATCTGGCTCATCAAGGAGTCAACAGATTGTAAAAGCTGAGGATCCTGAGCGGAGCTCGCCGCCACCCCGAGGGTCAGCAGAAAATAGGATTCGGTCGGGCCTTTATCGTTGGATGACGGATCCGGCGGTACAAGCTCAAAGTCGGTGAACCTTGAGTCCCGAATGTTCCAACCATCCGGCGGCACGAATGTGAGCCCCGTGGGATGATGATACACCTCGCCCGCCCAAACAACAGAAGCGAACAAAAACAAGTACAGAACGAACGCAACTCTCACGATCGGCGGGCTGGAAGCCTGCGCTACATTCTTTCGCGGCGGCTCCCACAATTGTATTATGCAAGATATAATTTCAGAAGTAAAACAGGAGTACTTGAGATGAAGAATTCGTTCCCAGGATTTTCTCCCGAAGCATTGAAATTCCTCCGCGATCTCAAGAATAACAATCATCGTGAATGGTTTTTGGCGAACAAGCACATTTATGAGCACAAAGTGAAGGCGCCGATGGTTGCTTTGCTGATGGCACTCAAGCCAGAGTTGCGAAAGATTGCACCCGAGATGGATGTCGATCCTGCGCGCAATATTTTCCGCATCTACCGGGATATCCGGTTCAGCCACGACAAGTCCCCGTACAAGACAAACATCGCGGCATATTTTCAACCCAAGAAAAAACCGGCTTCCGGGTTGTATCTGCATCTGGAAGCGGACAAGTTGTTTTTGGGAGGCGGGGTGTATGCGCCCGGCTCAACGGAGCTGCTGACCGTTCGAAGCCACATTGCTGCGAATCATCAGAAGCTGCGGAAAATAATTGTGGCTCCTGACTTTAAGAAGTTGTTTGGAAAACTTGAAGGGGACCAACTGTCGCGCGTGCCGCGCGGCTTTGCGGCGGATCATCCCGCCGCAGATTTGCTCCGGCACAAGCAGTTTCTGGCCTTTGTGACTCTACCTTCGGCCTTGGCTCTCACCGCCGCAATTGTCCCGGAGACAGTCCGCTACTTCAAGGGGATGATGCCGCTGGTTCGTTTCCTCAATGAGGCCTTGCGCAAAACGCCCCGCAAACTGCGGTCGTAGGGGCGCATGGCATGCGCTCCTACTCTTCTTCGCCGGCGCGGAGTTTTTCCAGGACGCTAAAGTCTTCTAACGTAGTAGTATCGCCACTCACGGAACCGGTGGTTGCAATTTCGCGCAGCAGGCGTCGCATGATCTTGCCGCTGCGAGTTTTTGGAAGCGCATCGCTAAAACGGATCTCGTCCGGACGAGCCATTGCGCCGATCTCTTTTGCCACATGCTCGCGCAGTTCCTGTTTCAATTCCGGAGTCGGAATCCGGCTCCCTACCAAAGTGACAAACGCGAAAATCGCGGACCCTTTCATTTCATCGGGCTTTCCAACGACTGCGGCTTCCGCAACATAGGGGTGACTCACCAGGGCACTCTCGATTTCTGCGGTCCCTAACCTGTGTCCCGAAACAATCAGCACATCATCTACACGCCCCATGATCCAGAAGTAGCCATCCTGATCGCGGCGTGAACCATCTCCGGTAAAGTAAACACCGGGAATATCGCTCCAATACTGCTTCTTGTATCGCACCGGATCGCCGTAAATCGTGCGTAGCATCGAGGGCCACGGTTTCTTGATTACCAGGTAGCCCCCCTGATTCTTACCTGCCGATTTTCCCTGGCGGTTGACCACATCTGCAACAATTCCCGGAAACGGGAGCGTCACGGTTCCCGGTTTCGTTGGCGTCGCACCCGGAAGAGGAGTAATCAGAATGGAGCCCGTTTCCGTTTGCCACCAGGTGTCCACAATCGGGCATTTCCCTTTTCCAATGACCTTGTGATACCACATCCACGCTTCCGGATTGATCGGCTCTCCCACAGTTCCAAGCAAGCGCAGCGAGCTCAAATCATGTTTGAGCGGCCATTGGTCACCCCACTTGATAAACGCGCGGATTGCCGTTGGCGCGGTGTAAAGAATGTTGATTTTATATTTTTCAACGATGCTCCAGAATCGGTCGGGCTCCGGCCAGTTCGGCGCTCCTTCATACATCACGGTGGTTGCGCCGTTTGCAAGCGGCCCATAGATCACGTAGGAATGGCCGGTAACCCAGCCGATGTCTGCGGTGCACCAATAGGTGTCTGAATCTTTCAGATCGAATACCCACTTTGTTGTGATATAGACCTGTGTCAAATAGCCACCGGTAGAGTGGACCACGCCTTTTGGTTTCCCGGTTGTACCACTTGTATACAAGATGTACAACGGATGTTCGGAATCAAGACTCTCGGCAGGACAGACACCGGAAGCATTCTCCATGAGCTCATGCCACCAGTGATCGCGACCGGGTTCAAAATCCACGTCCTGCAAGGTGCGCCTTAACACCACCACACTTTGCACAAAGGGAAGCTGTTTGACTGCGTGATCGACATTCGCTTTCAACGGAACCACATGACCGCGACGAAAACCGCCATCTGCAGTCACGATCACTCTGGCTCTTGCATCGGTAACCCGGTCCACGAGAGCCTGAGAGCTAAAGCCGCCAAAAATGATGGAATGCGTTGCGCCGATCCGTGCGCAGGAAAGCATGGCAATTGCCAGCTCAGGTACCAGAGGCATGTACAGCACAACCCGATCCCCTTTCTTCACACCCAGAGTCTTCAAAACGTTTGCAAACTTGCAGACTTCGTGATGCAACTGCTGGTAGGTCAGCGTTCTGCTTTCTCCGGGTTCCCCTTCCCAAATAATCGCCGCCTTATTTTTGCGCCATGAATCGAGATGACGGTCGAGGCAGTTATCCGAGACATTGAGCTTTCCATCCACAAACCATTTGACGAAGGGAGGCTTCCAGACGCAGACTTTCTTCCACTTCTTGAACCAGTGCAGTTCTCCAGCAATGTCGGACCAAAATTTCCCCGGGTTTCTGATCGATGCAGCGTAGATCTTCCTGTACTGCGCAAAAGACTTGATGTGGGCCGAAGCAGCAAAACTTGAAGAAGGCTTGAATGTCCGTTTCTCGGTCAGGAGTGATGTGATATCCGCAACGGAGAACTGTTTGCTTCGAGGTAATTCAGCCATTCCCTTCACTCCTGTTTTTAGGGTTGTGTAAGTTCAGCAACGATGCACGTGGCCGCGAGTTCTTCTTTGCGCGCCGCATCCCGAAACCACAGCCACATATCTTTGACCAGGATCAACTCTTGCGGATCGGATACCCCGAGATCTTCCTTCTCCAGAGCATGGATCGAATCACAGATCTTATCCAGGTAACGAACATACTGTTCCTGGATGGAATCCGCCCGGAGAAGCCGGAATTCACGTTTGATCAGCATATTCTTGCATTCGTTCAAAGTAGGAAGCGCAGTCTGCCAGCGGTCCCGCATTTGCTGACGGAATTCGAGAGTTGTTTTCCATCCGAAAAAAGTATCGAGGATCACCAATTTCCCTTGCGTGTTGAGATTTTTGCGCGAAAGTGAAAACAGTTTTCCCCAATCTGAAATATGCCACCAGGAGAAGCAATCCAGAATCACATCAAAATGATCTTGCGGAAACAAGTCCGGAAGATTTGAAATTTCGACATGAGCTTTTCCTGCCAGTTTGCGCTCCTTCAGCAACCGGCGCGTATGGGCCACCCGATCTTCGTTTGAATCGATCGCAACTACATCGACTCCCTGTTCGGCGATCCATGCAGTGATGGTTCCCCTGCCGCATCCTGCATCCAGGATCTTGTTTCCGGCAGCCACTTCAGCTTTCAAGCATGCGATCGTATCCTGATAAAAGAGAAAGGAATCATGGGCCACGGGTTCCGCCATACGCCGGATCCGGGCGGTCAGTTCTCCGTACAGCAACTGTTCCTGCGAAGTTCTTTCCATAAACTAGATCCTGACTCCACTGATGGGGGGATGAAAAATGATCTGAATCAGATTCATTTCCGGGTCATGAAAGTAGATCGAGCGGGCCCCATCGCGATGTGTTTTCGGTTCCTGTTTCAAAAGTACGCTCCGCTCTTTCAAATACGCAGCCCATTCGTCAACTTCGTCCGGTTTTTCCACTAAAATTCCAATGTGATCGAGGGTTCCTGGGGAAAGCTCTTCCCGCACTTGGTGAAGCGCAAGATTGTCGGATCCGGATGTGAGATAGAGGTTCTGCGGATCCGGCTGCCACTCCACTTGAAATCCGAGCGTTTCGACGTAGAAGCTGCGCATGAGATCCATGTTTCTGACCCGAAGAGCAAGATGACGAATCCCCTTGGATGCAGGACGAATCATCGTTGATCACGTGGAAGAAGACGATAAGGAAAAGTCAGATATTCACGGCTTCGATACCGCGCCTCAAGAGTCTTTGAAACAGTTTTCAGCCTGGAAGTTAATTGCTTTTCCATGTTTCTTCTCAGGGTATTTCGGCCCCAGGCTCCCGTTTCCGGCCCGGTCAGAGTGCGCTGCTCATAGAGAATCAGGGTCGCCGGCATGTTGCGATCCGCATAGTTGAGCAGATGGATCACACCCATAGAGGAGACGAAGTAGTGGTTGCTGAAAACAACACGGTTGACCAGGACGTAATCTTCGCCGACACGCTGCGAAAAGACGTGATGGATGGAAATGACGGGCTTCTTTCCTATGGATTCGCGGGTCCAGTAAAAGAGGTCATCGATTTTAGGTTCCTTTAACTTCGGATACTGTAGAAGATACTCTTGCACATGCGGAAAATAGGCGGGAACCTGGGCAAACTGGGACAGATGGGTCTGCAGCACTTTGGCGGATTCAGAATCTGTTCCGTGATCCTGGTAGTCCCGGAGACGCTTCAACAGCAGTTCCCGGTAGGAGGTTGAAGCCGCGTCCCTTCCTGATTCTGAATCCAGATCGGTTTCCCCAGGAATTGCCTGGATTTCTTCCGGGAAAAGTTTCATGTCGCAGGGGCCCGTGCGGCATGCCAGAAAGTCATGAAGTTCATTGCTGCTGAACAAAAGAGGCTTGAAGTCTTGAAGATTCGGCGGATCGCTGAACTTACCCGTATCTGCAAAGCGAGTGAGACTCGAAAAGTTCTCAACATAGCGGAAATAATCCCGAAAATAATACGAGGGTATATTGGAGACCTGCGCTGCCACAATTCCAAATTCACCCGGCAGCGGCTTGCGGATTGTGTGAGCAATCAGGCTGCCCCCGTGCAAGTGGCGGATCTCATCCTTGGAGAATCCCAGCAATCTTAAAAAGATCGGATACTCGTCAGGGTATGCGGCATCCAGGACGGATGAGGCGCAAACACAAATCAAGAAGAAACAAAACCACTTTTTCATGCATTCATTATAAGATGAAATCCGTGAATCTGTAGGGGAGCATGACCATATTATTGAACATATCCCAGAGCCTTTAGCTGTTGTTCCATTCCCTGATCGATCGTGGCCTGCCTTGGAGTGGACACAAAGTACGATTTGGCTTTCTCCATTTCGTTCAGTTTCTCATGAAGCAGACTACGGTAATAAGAAGCGAGAATAGGATACATATCAATCATGTTATTTTTTTCCTGTGGATCGGAAGAATCCTGATATAACTCGTCCGGATCGCGGCTCTTAGTTCTCTCAATGAATCTAAAGTTTGAAGAACGGATGGCAAGGCTGTCCCTGCCGGCAGTCTGAGAATACGCGATTCTTTCCCTGCTGGGTTCCTGGTTCCACAAGAACGGCAAGAGGCTTTCTTCGCTCAGATGAAGTCCCTTTCTGGAGAGCCCAAGCAAGTTAAGCAAAGTCGGGAAGATGCTCATTGTCTGAACGATCTCGCGCCTGCGATCCCTCAGCCGTGGCTCGTTCGGAAACCTGATCACGAAAGGAACACGAGCCACTTCCTCGTAAACGGTATTGTTGTGACCCTGAATTCCGTGCTCCCAGAAGGCTTCGCCATGATCGGACAAGATGATCAGCACCGTCTTTTCAAGCAAGCCGGTAATTCTCAGATATTGCACGATTCTCCCAAATTGCTCGTCTACGAAGGCCAGATTGGCGTCATACGCTGCCGTGATTTTGTCCTTTTCCTCCTGCGATCGCACAATCGACTTATCGTTAATGGGCAGAGGAAAGTTCAAATCGGTCTGGAAGCGTTTAAGAAATTTCTCCGGCGGTTCGAACGGAAAATGGGGTTCACGGAAATGAACGTATCCGAAGAAAGAACGATTCCGAACCGATGATAGCCACTCCTTGAGATCCGGAATAAAATCATTGGCCCGGATTACCGGAGCTTTCGGCATCCACACTTTGCGAAAGCCCTGACCGTAACCAAACAATGGCGAAGCATTGGGACTAGCGGTAAACAACGCCGTATCGTATCCGCTTTCCTGGAATCTTTCCGCCATCGTTATATAACTCTCCGGCAGCGCCTGTCCTTTCTTTAACACTTTGTGAAGGTCCGGATAGAGCCCCGTAAAAAGAGTGCCTACGGATGCAATCGTATACGCCGCCTGTGTATAGGCATTCTCCCAGACAACTCCTTCTTTGGCTATGGAATCAATGTTTGGAGTTGTATTTTTCGGATAGCCGTATGATCCTACATGAAAAGCATTTAGCGCATCGAAAAGAAAAATCAGAACGTTGTTACCGTGGTGACTCTGCTCGAATATCAACCTCGAAGCAGTATGCCGACCCCTGGTTGTGTTGCGGTCTTCCTCAATGATCGGGTCCAACCAGAATAGTGGTCCCTGCAACTCCTTCATGGTTGGACCACGGGCCGAAAGAGTAACTGCAACGACATGACCTGAAAACTCCGGCAAGTCCATGGAAAATTCCTTCCCGATGAAGGCGCGATGTGACCGGGCTTTTCGATTCGGAAAATCAGACTGGATTTCGGCGGTGGCAACCACCCGGCCGGGTTTTGGGCTCTTCCCAGCCAAACGAAATTTCAAGATGGCTTTCTTGGACAAATGCTCATAGAAGGTGATACTTCCCGCAAAATTCTGGACCACACAGACGTGATTCTTTCCTCTCAGATTATAAGAGCCGATCTCAAATGGTTGTTTCTTGCGTTTTACAACGGAGTTCTGGCTGGCGTACGAAAATCTCTCGCAGAGACGGAAGGTTTCGGCAAAATCGGAGCGCGAACAAGTAATCACAGGTAAAGCTATCAGAAGAGCCGCTGCTCCTTTGGCCAAAAGGCGGAAAATGTTAGAAATGGATTTCTCGATTTTTTTCATGTCCGACAAATTACTGCACGCAGCCGAGGGTTCGAAGCATTTTCCCTTTCCTGATCGAAAATTGCCCCACCTCTTCTGTAGAGCCCCCTTCAGCGCTGGAACGAATCCGTCCAATCCAGAGCGAGATCTAATAGATTAGAGTCTCTCCCGGCA
>CAZDDB010000121.1:0-10665 GCA_964504105.1 uncultured Acidobacteriota bacterium | reverse complement strand
CTGGAACAGAGATCGGACGCATTTACATCGGGATGCGATATTCAGCGCCATTCATTCACGACGGAATTGCGGAGATGATTCGAGACGGCGTGACCTCCATCATTGGAGTTTGTCTGGCTCCGCAGTTCTCCACTTTGACGATCGGCGCCTATCAAAAAGCTTTGGATGAAGCGATGGAAGCCAACGGCGTTTCCATCCCGTATCAACTGGTACGTTCTTACGCGACGCATCCCGGACTGATTCGCGCATTTGCATCCCGTCTTAGGGAGGCCCGTGAATTACATCCGGAAGCAGCGGTCCTCTTTACGGCGCACAGTTTGCCTGAACGAGTCTTGCAGTCAGCGGATCCGTATGATTTCGAAGTCAAAGAAACCGCCCGTCTTGTGGCGCTGTTACCTCAGTTGAAAGATTGGCGCTTTGCCTACCAGAGCCAGGGTATGACTCCGGAACCGTGGCTCGGGCCAAGTGTGGAATCAAGACTGGACGAATTGTCGAGCCAATTTGCAGAAGTGCTGGTTGTTCCGATTGGATTTGTTTGCGACCACGTGGAAATCCTGTACGATGTAGACATCCGGTATCGTGAGTACGCGGAGCGAATCGGCATGAAGCTCTACCGCAGCCAGTCCCTGAATGACTCGTCCGGTTTTATCGATCTGCTGGCAAGTCTTGTAAACGAGCGATTGTGAAGCGCTGTGCGATCCTTGGAGCCGGAATCTCCGGACTATCGGCCGCTTATTTCCTTCAGCAAAACTCCACTCCTCTGGAAATCCATTTGTACGAAGCCGAATCGCGATCAGGAGGCGTGATTCGTACGGACCACATGGATGGATATCCCGTGGAAGCAGGGCCCGATTCGTTTCTCACCCAAAAAAAGCGCGGCATCGAATTGTGCAAAGAACTTGGGCTCGGTGATTGCCTGGTTGGATCGAACGATTCCATCCGGAAGACGTCTCTCTTTCATAACGGAAAACTGCATCCGCTTCCGGAAGGACTGTTTCTGATGGTTCCTACGCGGGTGCTTCCATTTGCAGCAACTGATTTGATCTCCTGGCCGGGAAAGTTTGCGGCGCTTTCGGATCTGTTCTTGTATCCTGAGGAACAGGATCTTCCGGTAGCGGAGTTCATTGAGAAGCGTTTTGGAAAAGAGATCCTGGAACGGATTGCCGAACCAATGCTTGCAGGAATCTACGGAGCAGATGTATCCAGGCTGGGACTGGAACCGGCGCTTCCGCAGATCTGGGAAATGCAAAAAAAGGGGAGCCTGATCCGCAATCTGATGCGTAGAGGGAGTTTGCCTTCCCAAGAAAGCCTGTTTACAACGCTTACCGGCGGAATGGAAACCCTCATCAACAGGCTTTGTGAGAAATGCACGCAAGTTGATTTCAGACTGAATTCGCCGGTTGCGTCAATCGTGAACAAGGAAGGTTTCTGGGAAGTAAACGGCGGGGAATACGATGCCGTTGTGGTTGCCACATCTTCCGTGCCTGAGATTGTCAGTGAGCATGGACGGCGGATCACATCTTTGATTCGGAGCATTCGCCGGAATTCTGCGATTGTAGTGGTGATGATGTTCGCGGGCGTGCGGCGGGATGGTTTTGGCTGGCTTGTGCCTCAAGCGGAGCGTCGCTCCGTGCTTGCCTGCACCTACATGAGCAACAAGTTTCCAGGGCGTTCCGGCCCAGATCGATTCCTGGTACGGCTGTTTATCGGAGGGGATCAGGCCGACCAGTGGTTGGAGCGTCCGGACCATGAGATCATGGAAGAAGCTTGCAGCGAATTGCGGCGAATTTGCGGAATTGAATCAGCGCCGGCTCTTACCGGTATCTACCGCTGGAGGCGCGCGATGCCTGAATATGGAGTTGGACACAAGCGTCTGGTTGAGACAATTGATGGGTTGACGGAGCTGGAAACGGGTCTCTATCTTACGGGCAATTATTTTTCCGGAGTCGGAATTTCCGACTGCATTCAGCATGCCGAGAAGGTGGTATCAAAAATCAAAAATCAAAGATCAAATAAACAGAAATAAATAAGTAGAAAAACGGTTTGTAACGCCGGCGTCCCCGCCGGCCAAAGCAGTATGTATCGTCGAGCTCTGCCGGCGAGACGCCGGCGTTACAAACCGTTTATTTGATTTTTTATGAATTACGAGAAACAGTTGAGATGCGCCCTGGATGCCGCTTTGGAAGCGGGGGAGCTTTTGCGCCGCGAATTTCACCGTTGGGGTGGACCGCGAGGGCAGCATGCGCATGCGGAAGCAGATGAGGAAGCCGAGTGGCTGATCCGGAAGCGATTGCTGGCTGCGTTTCCGGAGTACAAGTACCGGGGGGAGGAAACGGGATCGGTATCGGCGCCTGATCTGCACGTATGGCTTGTGGATCCCAATGATGGAACTTCAGGCTACCTTCGTGGAGCCCGGGGCAGTGCTGTCTCGATCGGACTCGTTCGTAAAGGCATTCCGGTTCTGGGGGTGGTATACGCGTATTGTGCTCCGGATGATGCGGGTGATTTGATCCACTGGGCTGAAGAGTTTGAGCTTACACGAAATGGATTTCCGGTCCGCACGCGTTGGGACGTATCAAAACGCGGTCAGGTGGTGGTTCTTGTTACAGCGCACCGCGAGCCGCTCATGGAGTCTGTTTTGTCCTGTATCCATCCGTTCCGTTATCGGGCATTTCCGAGCATCGCGTACCGCCTTGCGCTTGCGGCGGCTGGGGATGGCGCCGCTGCAGTTTCCTGGCATGGTCCGGGGGATTGGGATTACGCAGGGGGACACGCTTTGATCCGGGGCGCCGGTGGAATCTTTGTGGACGATCGCGGAGAAGAGGTCGGTTATGCGGACGACGGTTCCAGCAAAGTAAAGCAGTGTTTCGGGGGTGAGCCGGGAATTGTTCGCGATCTGATGCAACGAAACTGGCGACGTGTACGGTCACAGCAATTCGTGAAAGTGGAATATCATCCCGGGTCGATGTTTTCGTTCGCGCGTTTGAAGGCGGGCAAGGCCGTGGCAAGCGCTGCGCTTTTATCGCGCGCGCACGGATGCCTGATTGGTCAGGTTGCCGGAGATGCCCTGGGACAGCAGGTGGAATTTCTGGATTCGGCTTCTATTCGCCGCCGGCATCCGCAGGGTGTGACCCGGATGGAAGACGGTGGCCAATGGAACACGATGGCAGGCCAGCCAACAGATGATTCAGAGCTCGCCTTGCTTCTTGCCCGTAGCATCGCTCAGGAAGGACGCTATGTCCGGGAGAAAGTGGCGCAGGCATATTATTACTGGTTCAGCGAAACCGCTCCGTTCGATATCGGTGGAACGATCGCGGAGGCCATGAGGTCCGTTTCTCTGGAAGATGCCCGGGGACAACATGTAGCGGACATCATGTCTGCCGGCGCTTCAAAAACTAGCCAGTCGAACGGTTCGCTGATGAGGATCAGTCCGCTGGGAATCTACGCCTATCGAAAATCGATCGATGATCTGTGGCAACTTGCAGAAGAGGAAAGCGCGCTGACCCACTCGCATCCCGTTTGCCGCCAGGCTTGCGCGCTCTTCACCGCTGCCATCGCGCTGGCGATTGAATCAGAAAAAACGCCGCAGCAGATTTATGAACGTAGTCTAAGTCTTGCGCTGAAAATGGAAGTAGAAGCTTCTCTCCTGGAAGCTTTGGAACAAGCTGCATCCGGGCTTCCCGAATTCGACAGGAATTCGGGTTGGGTTTTGATCGCATTCCGGAATGCATTCTACCAACTGCTTCATGCAAAGAGCTTTGAAGAAGGAATTGTGGAAACAGTGATGGCCGGCGGGGATACGGACACCAACGCTGCCATCGCCGGCGCACTGCTTGGCGCAGTTCACGGAAGAGAGGCTATTCCGCATCAGTGGCGGCAAATGGTGTTGAGTTGCAGGCCTCACGCGGCTGTGGGCGCGCAACACCCTCGTCCCTACTGTTTCTGGCCGGTCGATCTGACCAACCTCGTGGAAGTGCTGCTTCTTTGTGACCCATAATTCGGAGGGGCGGGCGTCCCTGCCCGCCGGTCAAATGACGTTGGCGCTTTCGTCAACGCGGCGGACAAGATAAACTACTCGGGCGGGGGCTTAATCTCTTTACGAACCGTGCGTTGGGCCATCGTTTCATACGCCTCAAATTTGCCTTCGATTTTAGCTACTCTCTCCGAAAGCGTGGCCATTTTGCTTGTCAGTATTTCCAGCGTGGCCAATATGTCATGAACATCGCCATGTAATTCGCTAACTTTGCTTTCTATTACAATCAAACTTTTCGCGTACCCAAGAAATGATTCTATCAAGCCCATTCAGATCGCCTCCAACTTTTCGTGCACGCGGGCTAAAGTTGATTTCACAGTAGTGCTCGTTTCACCCAACATCCGGATGATATGTTTTGCGCTCTTGTCGGTTTGTTTGAAGACCGATTCTAAATCTTCCTCAGAGTACGAACTTCTAGGATTGGCCAGGTATTGATCGATTGCGTTTCTTACCTGCTGGGAGAAATTGCTGTCCTCCTCTTTGGCGCGCTTCCGCAATTTCCTTTTCTGCTTGGGTTCTATATAGATTGTTACAGTTTCCATTGTACTCTCCTATAACAACATACATTATACATACGTTGGCGCGTACTTGTCGATGATAGATATGTGGAGCGAGCCAAAAGGTGTTTTGTATCCGTTCCTCTTTGTGGTGAAATACTCACATGCCTTCCAGATACGAAAAGATTGGAACGCTCGTGCAGCGCGGGGTGCTCCTCTTTGCAAGTGTCGTTCCGATTCCTGCTTCGGCTTTGATTGCCGCAGTGGGAGCAGCGGTCATTTCAAAAATCCTGGAGATCCGCGAAAGACGGGTCACAGAGATCCTTAGCAGTGAGCTTGGGTTGGCTCACGTTTCCTATGTCGAGCCCAAGGACGATGCTCTGCTGGATTTCTATCGCAACAATCCCATTCATCCCGAACTTTCCCACGAATTCGCAGCAGAGACCAACGCAGGCGATCTGCAAATGTTGCGTAAATTCTATCCCTTTCTCTACAACGCGCTGGTGCTGAGGCGCGAAATTCCCAATCTCCTTTTCCATGAGGAAATCGAACAGAACCGGTTTCGTGACCTGGCAGAGAAGTATGAACAACTGTCGCATGGTTATCGGGGAATCGAAGGAAACGCTGAACTGGAGGGTCAAATCAACCGCTTTGCCGGAGAGCTTCTTGAAGTGATTCTGGAGATCTACGATGCGGCCAAAGGTCAGTTCAAGACGAAAGAGAATCAGTTTGCATTTGATTTGATCGATACCATCCGTGAGGCTGCCTCCGTATGAAACGGTTGATTGCGGCCCTGGTGGTTCTATCGCTCTGCAGCTGCTCCGTAAAGAAAGTTGAGACCTCTAAATCGCTTTACCAGCAGGCGCGACAGGCTCAGGAAGCAGGACAGGATCTGGAGGCGGTCGTCTACTGGAAGGCGCTCCTGAACCAGGCGAACAGTGAAATTGAAAAGGGACACTATCTCCAGACAAATTATTTTCTTCGCGCTTCGGCTCACTTTGAGCTGGGGGAATGGGAGGATGGGTTTGAAGATTTGAAGCAGCTCCAGCCGCAATCACTCCGCAGTGAGGAATTCTGGATTTATCCACTCTATCTTGTGATGATGGGGGATACCTATTCGCGGCAGCAGATGACTTCCGTGGCTGCAAACTTCTATGAGTCTGTTCTGAAAAAATCGACATGGAAATCCTCACCTGTGTATCTTCTCGCCATGGAACGCCGGATCAACAACTCAATCCGCAGGATCGAGTCCGCGGCGAGAAAGCGGACCGATCCCGCCAAATTCCGCCAGAAGGAGTTTGAAGATCTAGCCAAAGAGACAGAAAAACTAACCGAAGAATTTCCCTTCAACAGCATCCCCCACTTCCTTTTTGCGGATTTGCTTCTCAAAACCGGGAATCCGGAAGAGTCGCTCGAACATTTTCTGGCGGCGCTTGAGATGGGACTTCCCACGCACGACCTCCAGAGAAGCGCGGAATTTGAAATCGCTACTCTGCTTTCCGCTTATGAAGTCTCTACGGAGCTGAAATCCGTTTTGCTTGACAAAGCATCCCGGTGGTGGGGGAAGCCCGACAGTGGATCGATCCTGCAGACAGGGGAAAACTCGATGGAGTGGATGTTGCAGCAGGAGTTGTCCGTGATGCCGGGAACCGCGAATGAGCAGGAAGCGAAGGTGCGGTATCTTGCCGTAATACGGGAGGGAAAACTGAAAATTCTTGCATGGGAGAAGCGTCGATGATGAAGCGCACCCCCCACTTTTATCTGACTGCGGATTCACTTTTGATTGTAAAAAACGAAGTGTTGTTGATTCGAAGGAAGAATGATCCCTGGAGGGAACCCAACGTATGAAGCCTCTGTATCTGCTGGGCGCAATGATGTTGATTGGCGTATTGCTAATCGGCGTCTCCTCTTTCAAGCTATTCAACAAATACGAAGTCATCCAGAGTGCGCATCTCAGCAAGTCTCAAGCGCAGGCGTTGAAGCTTCAACTGCAGCCTTACGTAATAGCTGGATATCTTGGAATGACACTCTTTGTTGTGGGTGGCGCGGGATCTCTGGTCGCGTTGTTGCTGACGATCAACAGGAGATTTTAATCCTTTGCCGAAATGGAAGGTATGTCGATGATTGAAGTGAAAGTGAAACGATTGGTCGCGGATGCTCGATTGCCTGAATACAAATCTGAGGGTGCTGCGGGAGCCGATCTGTACGCATGTTTAACCGAACCCGTGACTCTTCCGGCTTTTGCCACAGTTCTTATCCCAACCGGTATAGCGATCGAACTTCCCCCGGGATACCAGGGCGAGATTCGATCGCGCAGCGGTCTGGCACTGAAGGAAAATCTGTTTGTCCTGAATGGATGCGGAACCCTGGACTGGGATTATCGCGACGAATTAATGGTGATTCTTTCAAACTTTTCCTCGATAGAAACGATGATTAAACCGTTTGATCGAATTGCGCAGCTGGTGATCATGCCTGTTGTGAAAGCGTCGTTTTCGCATGCCGAATTATCAGAAACGCCCCGGCGCGGAGGGTTTGGTTCAACCGGCAAGTAATATTGATATACTGGACATGATTCATGAATCACTGGAACTACTGACTCCGGCGATAAGATGAATGAATACCTGATTCCCAAGATACCTGTTCCCCTCGTATGCCATACCGTCCAGGGAGAATCGATCCCCGGCGAAATCTTCCTTGACATGATTCTGACCGAAGGATACAGCATCGATCAGGTTCTCGAATTCTTCAATGCGCGACTTCCCTTTTTTCCAATTCGCACGGCATCGATGCCGCGTCCTATTCTGCTGCGCAAAAATTCCGTTGTGCGCGTGGATATTCCGCAGCTCAGTGCTTCTTTTGCAGAACGTACGTCCGGTTTTGCAATTTCAAAGGAGGCAACGATTACCATGGAAACTCTGGGGCCGGTACGGGCAACTTTAGTGTTGGATCTACCGCAGGAGTACACACGAATCCTGGACCTGATCAATCTGGATCCGGTCTTCTTCCCGGCGATGATTCAAGAAAACTTTGTCATTTTAAATGCTCATCATGTCTATAAGATTGAAGAGTAATCGTTATGGCCCGGATCGATAACCTGCTTAAATACGCTGCCTCCATGGGCGCTTCCGACCTCCACATCTCCGCGGGGACGACGCCGCTGATGCGCCTGCACGGTGAGCTGAGGCCACTCAAGATGAATCCGCTGGAGCCGAAGGAGTCGCTGGCACTTATTGGAGAGATCCTGACTGCAGCACAAAGAGATTCGTTTTCAACGAACCTGGATCTCGACTTCTGTTACGATTCTCCAGGCACCGGTCGCTTCCGCGCCAATGTCTTGAGACATCGGAAGGGAGCGCATGCAGTCTTCCGAATTATTTCACCCCGCATCCCCGCACTCGATGAACTCGGCTTTCCACCCGTCGTGAAGAAATTTACCGAATATCATCAAGGTCTGGTGCTGGTAACAGGGCCTTCCGGTTGCGGAAAATCGACAACGCTTGCGTCGATGATTGACCATATCAACAGTACTCAAAAGATTCATATCATCACGGTAGAAGATCCAATCGAATACGTCCATTCTAATAAAATGGCAAACGTCACGCAGCGGGAGATCAAGAGGCACACGGAAAGCTTCGCTACCGCCTTGAGAGCCGCGCTTCGGGAAGATCCGGACGTGATTCTGGTGGGAGAAATGCGGGATCTGGAAACGATCCAGATGGCGATTACCGCGGCGGAAACCGGACATCTCGTTTTCGGCACCCTGCATACCCGGAACGCGGCGAAAACCGTAGATCGCATGATCGATGTTTTCCCTCCTGGCCAGCAGAACCAGATCCGGGCCATGGTCTCCGAATCGTTGCGCGGTGTCGTCAGCCAGCAGCTGATCCCACGGACGGACGGCGAAGGACGATCTCTCGCTTACGAAATCCTCGTGACAAATCTTGCTGTCGCCAACTTGATCCGCGAAGGAAAAACTTTTCAGATTCCGTCGGTGATGCAAATCGGAGTGAAAGAAGAAATGGTTTTAATGGACCAGATGCTGGCAAAATTGATGACTTCCAAAATGATTTCGTACGATCAGGCGATGGCACGGGCGGAAAACAAAAAACTCATTCCAAAAATATAGGGTCATGGCGAAAATACACCGGTATTTCCAAATGCTCAAGGAGCAGAAGGCATCTGATCTGCACCTGATGGTCGGGGCGCCTCCGAAACTCCGGATTCATGGCGAGCTGGAGAAGCTGTCCGGGGAAGCAGTTCTCACACAGCCGGCCCTGGAAGATCTGCTGTTTGAGATTATTGATGCCCGCCAAAAGGCAAAGTTTTTGGAGACGAACGATCTGGATTTTGCCTACGGATTGGAAGGCGTAGCGCGCTTCCGGTGTAATTATCTGGCGCAAAAAATGGGGTTGGGCGCCGTATTCCGGATCATTCCTGAAGAAATTCAAACAATTGCACAGCTTAATTTGCCAAAATCCATCGAGCGATTTGCTCATTTTCAAAGTGGTCTGGTTCTGGTTACCGGGCCTACAGGAAGTGGAAAGTCAACGACGCTGGCCGCAATCATCGATCTGATTAATTCCACATACAACAAGCATCTGCTGACTGTAGAGGACCCGATCGAGTTCGTTCATACCAACAAACGTTGCTTGATCACGCAGCGCGAAGTGGGAAGGGATACGAAAACATTTGCAAATGCGCTGCGCGCGGCGGGCCGGGAAGATCCTGATGTCGTTCTCGTGGGAGAAATGCGGGATTTTGAGACGATCTCGCTTGCCATTACTCTGTCGGAAATGGGTCAGCTGGTTTTTGGCACCCTGCATACACAGAGCGCCGCAAAGACGATTGACCGCATCATTGATGTGTTTCCGCCCGAACAACAAAATCAGGTTCGTGTCATGCTGGCGGACTCCCTGAGAGGAATCGTTTCACAGCAATTACTGCGCACCAAAGACGGAAAAGGACGCGTGGCTGTGAACGAAATTTTGTTCGGTTCTCCCGCCCTGGCCAACATCATTCGTGAGGGAAAAATCCAGCAAATCGTTTCGCTCATCCAGGGCGGCAAGGCGGAAGGTATGCAATCGCTGGACAACGCTCTTCTGGAGCTGGTACACAAAGGCGTGATCAGCGCACAAGAAGGATACATCAAAGCCTTCGACAAAAGACCCTTCGAACAAATGATGAAGTGAGAGAATCAAAGATCACTCAGTGGATTTGAGATGTCTAACTGCTTTCAGTGTGCAGACTGGCTGAAATCTCTTTCTGCCAATTGATCATGAACTGCTGAAGTTTCTCGAATGTTATACGTTCAAGTAGAAGCTGAAAATCGGGATCATTCTCAAGAAATGTCTCAATCTGAGCGAGTGCGACCCCGTACCAATACAAATTAAATCCTGGATCCTTTTTCCCGGCCATCTCCAACAGGTCAGCTTTTGAAAACCTTGTTGTTGCAAGGCAGTAAACATCGACAAAATCTCGAAGAGCCGCTCTGCCGAACAATGCAAGGGTCTTATTTGCAGCCAGATCAGGGAGACTGTCAATCATAAGTCCGGGAATCTCGTGACATCTTACGACTGGTTCCAGTCTGAAAGGCGAGTCCAGGGCGAACTGAACAATCGTAGTTTCTTTTCCTGAAGATACCACAAGCTCCACAAAAGAGGAAAAAGATCTCTTCCTCTCTACTGAGGTACCCGATTCATTTGCTAACTTTTCAAACGCGAGGCTAAACGGACGAATCAGTTCTTCTTCCCCGGTGAAAAGATCCAGGTCCCGGCTTAGCCTGTGCTTCAAATAGAATGCGGAAAGGGCAGTGCCGCCAGATAGATAAAAGGCTTCTCGTTCGGATCTATTAGACAACAGTTCCAGCAGGTGATGCTGTAGTGGGGTGATGATCTGCAATGTATCTCTCCCAGAACTTCTTAACAGACTGCGGGACAAATTCCTTGATACGTTGAAAAGAATCTACAAATTCTTCCGCTGTCAGGGTTCTCAAAAGGCGAATGACGTCCTGGTCCGTTCCTCTGGTAATTACCTGCTGAACCACACGATCCCTGCTTGCCGGGATGGACAGATCCAGTTCTGTACCTTCCGGCAAAAACCAAAAAAGGGATGTCTCCGCCCTCCAGATCTTCTTTG
>CAZDDB010000120.1:0-10673 GCA_964504105.1 uncultured Acidobacteriota bacterium | reverse complement strand
CCAATTACTGACAGTTCAAGAACTGTGCCAACAACCTCTCGAGGAGATGCATAAAGACATGTGAAACCCTCAGAGGCACTTCCATACTTCAGTGTATCATTTCGGAGCGTCTCTTAAAGTAGTACGGCCACCACGTAGCAGAGATTGTGAGGGAGCACCTGAAGGGCAAGAAAATATGTGAGAAGTACGGGATTCACCCGACTTCTTATAGAAAATTACTTTTATCAAGCGCCCTTTGAAGCTCTCTTTTCGATCGCCGGAAGATCCGTACACATGCAGGCGCAATCCATCGGATTGTTCATGCAGCCCGCAACCCATAAATCGATGACCGCTGCAGCGATAGACAATGATTTCACGCCATCCCAGTTGTTATGCGCGAACCACAAACAATGACAGCGAATCGTTTCCTTCCGGCGCGAACCCGCGCGCATCCACTACCAGCCGCTCATCTGTGTTTGTCGGTGGCCGCAATCGTTTGCGCGTGTCGTACGCGATGCGGAGCCACGGTGCGCTGTCCAATCCATCGTTGGTGGCCTTCTTAACTTCCGCCAGATACCATTTTCGCGGGAAGCCATTTGTGATTCCCGGAACATCATGCAGTCGCGTCATGGGTTCCCAACCACAGGTAGCCGTCTCGTGTCTGAAGTGTTGTCAAAAGTCCACCTCCTTCATCGGCCTATGCGACCAGGCATGGAATCAGGACAAGGAAGATGATTTGTTTAAACGCCTTCTACATGACCACAATATATCAAAGGAATTCAGTGATCAGTAGACAATGGTCATTGTCTGATTGTCTGACTGGGCCATTGACAAAAGCCACCAGATGCCCTAACTTTATGGCATGAAATCTGCCACAAGAGATGATCTTCGCAACTTTCATCTCCCTCTACCTGATCCACTCTATGAGAAGCTACGCAGGGAGGCGGAACGCCTGAACCGGCCGGCAACTGCACTTGCCAGAGAGGCGATCGAGAGCTGGCTCCGTCAAAGACACAAACTTGAGATGCACGAGGCTATTTCCGACTACGCAGTCAAGCATGCAGGCAGCGACGTCGACCTGGATGAAGAACTGGAATCTGCATCGGTGAGTCATCTTCTGGATGAGTCATGAAGCGCGGAGACGTGTATATCGCAAACATTGCCCCGCGATCGGGTTCCGAACAAAAGGGTAAAAGGCCGGTCATCATTGTCTCACACGATGGCTTCAATCGGACTCCAAACTGGCGATCGATCATAGTGGTCCCTGTATCCACTTCGGCTGCTCAGAGCAAGAGAGGGCCAACGGCCATCGGACTTCCCAAGGGAGCCGGCGGACTCAGAAAGCCGAGCATAGCCCTCTGTCATCAGCTAACAACACTGGACCGTGCGAAACTCACACAACCGCTCGGAACGCTTTCCAGTGAATTGTTGCAACAAGTTGTCTCAGGGCTCCTGGCAGCATTGGATTTGTTTCACTGGCAACAATAGCCCTCCGAGACGTGACGTGTTCTTACGTTGAATCCTTCGAAAACAACTAGCGGCGGAGCCAGAGTTTTTCATAGGGAACGGGCCGCAGGGTAGAAAAGGTAAGATCGAAGTCTTCCACTTCGGGCCGGGCGAAGCGGTAGGTTTGTTCGTGAAACAGCGGCAGCAAAAGGGCCCGTCTCGCAATGATGTCTTCGGCTTCCATATAGATATTATGACGGGCTTCGGGTCGTGTTTCAGAGCGGCCTCTTTCAATCAGCCTATCGATTGCCGGAGTCCCGCATAAGGCGCCAACAAACCCATTCTGGGTTTGCAAGCATCCACTGATAAAAGTATCTGCATCCGGGTAGTCGGCAATCCAACGAGCCAGAACCAGATGCGCACTTGCACTATCTGATTTCCTTGCTTCATGTCTTTCTGACATGATTCGAAGTCGGAATCCTTCTTTTTCGAGCAAGGCAAACATTTCCTGTGCAAGGGCAGAATACGGTCCTGTGTAAACAGAATTCAGCATTACATCCAAATCGACATTGCGGACCGCGGGGGTCTGATTCTGCAACGGTCTGGGCCGGAAAGGCGTGTGGCCGAGGAGTCCCGGAGGAATCAGACCATAAGCGGGTAGGGCAAGCCTTCCAACTGTTTTGCGTACAAGCGGTTCCACATCGATGGCGGCAACAAGCTGGTGTCTCAAGCTCTCATCGGCAAGCGGCCCATGATGAATGTTGAAGGCAACAAAATAGATGCTCAACTGCGGCGTTTCGCGATAGTGCCGCCCTAGCTCACGGTCGTGACGCAGAGACTCCACATCCTGAGGAAACAAGCCGGAAGCGATGGCAAAACGCCCTGCGCGGAAGCCGGATAGAATATCCTGTGGCGGAACGTCAAACAGAAAAACGAGACCATCACTTTTGGGATAACCCTGACGCCAGTAACGGGGATTTGCTTCCAGTTCCAGCCGACCACCGGGATTGAATCTTGCAATGCGGAACGGTCCGGTTCCCACACAACCATCCTGCCAGCTACCTCCAAAGTTATTCAAACCTTCCGGAACGATTGCGGCAGCGTTGTATGCCAAAAGAGCCGGGAAAAAGGACATCGGTTCCTCCAGCTCTACGCTGAATTCCAGCGCGGAATGGATTCTGAATCCACGTAATTCCGTCGATTTTCCTTCCATCAAATCCGTTGATCCCTGAACGGAGGATAGCAACCATTGGGAATTGCTGTCGTTATGGATTAAGATCTGTTCAAAGGAATATCGAACGTCGCGGGATGTTAGCTTCTTGCCGTTGTGAAATCGCACATCCTCACGCAGCCGGAAACGGAATCGTTTCCCTCCTTCCTCTGCCTGAAACTCAGAAGCAAGCCACGGAATCACCCGTGACCCTTCTGCCTCTCTGGTTAAACTTTCAAAAACATTTGGAATTACTTCCGACTCCACGACAGTGCCGGCGTACGCCGGATTCAGGCTTCTGAGGGTTCCCCAGACAGGGATTTGTAAAATACCTCCGAATTCTTTTTGTGTTCCCCCGGCCGCTTCCAGCTTTCCCAGATGAGAGTAGTTCACGTAAGGGGGCGTGCTGCGTAAAGTCATCTTGCGAACTTTGGATCCGGCAACGCGATAGTCGATTTCATGAAAGAGGGGCAACAAGAGTCCGGTTTCCATCAGCAGATTTTCGATCTTTCGATAGGTCTTTTCTCGAACTGCCGGATGGGCTTCCGAACGAGCTTCCTCAATCAATTGATCCATTTCCTGCGAACAATAATAATTCCGGAACTCCCCGAATTTAGAATGGAAAAGCGCGTACGTAAAATTATCGGGATCACTGTAATCCGCAACCCACCGGCCGATGTAAACGTCGATATCTCCGGGAAAGTTTGCTTTTTCCTGATAGGAAGCCATCGTTGTAGTCTCAATGCGCACTTGCACGCCAATTTCTTCCCACGTTCTGAACAGCATCTTTGTTAAAGAGGCATACTGATTTTGCAAGATGGGATGAGCGCATGCTTTCAAAACGATCGGAGAAACGATTCCCGATTCCTCGATGAGCTTTCGTGCCTGTTCAAACGTCAACGGTATTCTGCGCCTTCCCGGATCATGTCCCAGAATCCCGGGAGGGATCAGTCCTTCTGCGGGCTGGGCAAAACGACCAAGCGTCGATCGCACAAGATCATCCGTACGAACCATGCCCGTAAGCGCTTGTCGCAGTTCTTGATTGTCACCTAGTTCTGTTTTCGTGTTGAAAAGCATGTAATACGTACTTTTCTTTGTGACTTCCAACAAGGAAGCTCGCAGTTGGCGATCTTGAAGGATTGGGTCCATATCCTCCGGCAACAAATAACTCGCGACATCGATTTTTCCGGATCGAAGGCCGGCAGCAATTTCTGAAGACCCAATCCCGCAAAGAAATTCAATCGAATCCAGGCGGGCAGGCTCCTTCCAGTAATTCTCATTTCGCTTCAATCGAATGCGATCCGGTTGGAATTCCGCCAGTTGAAACGGCCCGGTACCCATCCATTGTTTCAGGTTCTCCTCCTTTCTGGTTACAGCAGATCGGGGATCCGTGAGGAACGAAGGATAGATGGGTAAAGCCTCCTGCAATTCAATGACAAGCGTATTTTGCGCCGGCACCAACATACCTTCCACATGATCGGCCGTACCCTCCAGGTATTCCGTGACGCCATGAATTGCAGTGAAAGCTGCAGGCAATGTCTCCCGGCTGAGAAGAATCGATTCCTCAAAGGAATTCTTAACGTCCCGGGCTGTTAGTGGAGAACCATCATGAGTTTTCACATCCGGCCGCAGTACAAACTGAAAGGATCGCCCTTCCTCCAGCACCTTCCAGCTCTCACAGAGGCCGGGAATCACATGTCCTCGCTCATCTACGGTTAGGAGGGTTTCAAAAATACTGGTCAGAATTTCGGTCTCTTCGAATACAGTAGAACATGCCGGATGCAGATCTGTTATAGGGACGGGAAGAGCGACCACGAGCCTTCCGCCGGAAGCGATGGATTCTTCGTGTTCAGCACCGGCAGGTTGGATTTTCTCCGCTTCATCCATGTATTGTCTGGCTTTCTCGTACTCCCCGCGCAAATTTGCCACCGTGGCGCCAAGAGAGAGGAGTTTTGATAACACCTCATGGTTTCCGCCGTCACGAGCCAGACTGATTCCTCTTTCCACCCATTGTCTGGTTTCGTCAACTTTCAATCTTTCCCAGGCGGTTTCAGCAGCTCGAAGGATCGCGTCCAGGACTCGCTTCGAATCTTTTGCGCGTTCAAATGCCCGGACAGCCGACTCCATTTCCTGGAGCGCGGTATCCATGCTCCCTGCCATCCGGTGCGCCTCTGAAATCAGGGTTCGCACTTCTCCTTCCAGCAAAGGATTCCGCTCTTCGTCACCCAGCACAAATTCCAGAACTGTCCTGGCCGCCCGCAAAGCATCCTCCGCACTGAAAGCGCTCAGAGATTTTTTTGCCAGATCCATTCCGTGTTCAATCACTTTTTCAGGAACATCTCCTTCCGAATAGTGATGCACCAGTTGCGAATAAATCCGGTCCAAACGACCGGTATTTCGCTTCTCCAGAATCTCCGCATATTTGCGATGCAATGATCTGCGCCTTCGTCGCGGAACCTGAGCATAAAGAACGTCCCGAAGAATACCGCTTGAGAAAGTGAGCTGTTCTCCTCGGGAGCCACGCTCTTCTTCGAGAAATCCTCCAACCACGAGCTTATCAATCTTATCGTCCAGATTTCCCGATCCTTCAGTGAGGATCTCCAGATCACGGAACTCGAAAGTTTTTCCCAGCACCGAAGCGATGGAAAGCAACTCTTTCCATTCCTCGGGGAGACGTTCAATTCGCTTCTCAACTGTCTGTTGAATGGTAGGAGGCAGAAGTTCTGAGGAAATCGTAGTTTCTGCAGACAAATTCCAGGAACCGGTCGCAGTTTTTACGATCCGCTCCGAATCAAAGAGTGAACGGATGAGCTCGCGTGTAAAATGCGGATTCCCTTCCGTAGCACGGAAGATTTGATCGACAAAGTCTTTTTCGAGTTCCGAACTTCCAACCAAAAGCTCCAGAAATGCAGCGTTCTCCGAACGGGTAAAAGGCTGCAAGGTTAGTTGAACGAACTTGCGGTCTCCCTGGAAACCATTCATCATCCGTGTTAAAGAATGGTGCTTATCCACTTCCGATGACCGGAATGTACCGACGATCAGTATCGGCGTTTGCGCCAGGCGCCTCACAATATATTGCAATGCATCGAGCGAGACATCGGCGTTCTGGAGGTCCTCAAAGAAAATAACCAGCGGCTTGCCTGCCGCAATGCGAAGGAATGAGCGCGCGAGTAAATCATAAATATAGGTGCGGTCTTGAATTCGTTTCGATTCGAATTCCACACTCAGTCTCTGACCACCCGTAATCTCGCTCATTTCAGCAAGAACGGGGAACAAGGAAACGAGGTCCGGCGCAAGATCCGAAAAATCGACCGGAGCAGAAGAGGAACCGGGCGCCATTTTTTGATGGAAATATTCCTGAATCACCTCACAGAACCCCTGATACGGCAACGATTGATCTTGCTCAACAAAACGGCTGTGGAGAATACGAATGTTTCTCGCACGCGCAATGTTTTCCAGTTCTTCAAGTAAGCGACCCTTTCCAATGCCGGAGTCTCCCCCAATCAGAACAAACTGACATTCTCCCTGAAGCGCGGCGGCGCTCAGCCGCTTTTGCAGTTCGGCAAATTCCTTTTCTCTTCCGATCATGCGAGAAGCAGCCGGACGCTGCAGGATAGTGGAGGGCCGGTGGATTACGGAGAGTTTTTGCACACGTTCGTTTTCCTGCAGTTTGGAACGATGCCTGAGGAGCGCATCCGCGATCTGGCGTGCCCGTTGGGCGCGTCCTGACGGATCCTTTTCCAGGCACTGCAAAATGATGTTCTCCAGATCCTCATGAATTTCAGCGCCAAGCGATCGCGGCGGATCCGGGCGATCATGCGCAATCCGGTACAATACCGATTGAATCTCGCCTGTAAAAGGAGGCCTTCCCACCAGACATTCGTACAGAACCACACCGAGCGAATAGATATCGGAACGGGAATCGATTGTTTTGCCGGATAACTGTTCCGGGCTCAGATAAGACATCGTTCCAACAACGGACCCGGTTCGGGTGATGCGATTCTCCGTTGATGCCATGGCCAGACCGAAATCCGTTACCCGAACACGGATTTCACCGCCGGAAGCTTCAGTTTTCTCCACCATAATATTTTCCGGCTTAATGTCGCGGTGTACTACATTTTTCGTATGACTGTATTCGAGCGCTTCAGCAACCTGAATCCCGACATCGATGACATCGCCCAGACTGAGCGATTCCTCATTCAACATCGCCCTGAGGTTGGTCCCTTCCACATACGGCATGATCAGGAAAAGAGAGTTGTCGTGTTCGCCGATGTCATGAATGCCTACAATCGAAGGATGATCCATCTTCGCCACGACCTTTGCTTCCCGCTTAAAGCGCTCGGCTGCTTCTGCGCTCAGTAGATCGGGAGTCATCACTTTGATGGCCACTTCCCGCTCCAGGATGGGATCATTCGCCAGATAAACGACACCCATCCCGCCCCGGCCCAGTTCACGGATGATCTGATACCGGTCTGCAAAAGTGAGGCTTCTCAGCGCCTTTGCCAGCTCTGCGGAAGAGGAATACCGCTCCTCCTTATTTTTTGCCATTGCCCTGCGAATGATTGCGTCCAAACCCTGTGGTACTTTCGGGATGATTGAACTCGGCGGGGCCGGATCGGCTGTAGCGATTTCGTGCAAAACGGTAAGAATACTGGGTCCGGAAAAGGGGACTTTTCCTGTGGCCGCCTCGTATAGCACACAGCCCAGCGAAAAGATGTCGCTTCGCGCGTCGAGCGGTTCTCCCCTGGTTTGCTCCGGAGACATATACGCAACCGTCCCAACAATCATTCCCGTTCTGGTCAGCTTGCTGACTGTCGCTTCACGGCTGACCTGTTCATCCGAAGGCTCCGTAAGCTTGGCTAAACCAAAATCAAGGATCTTCGCCTGTCCCTGAGAAGTAACTAATATATTAGCAGGCTTGATGTCTCGATGAATGAATCCTGCTGTATGGGCTGCCGCCAGAGCGTCTGCCATCTGTGATCCCAGATCCAGCAAATCCGGAACCTCCAATCCTGATTCGATTTTCTTTTTGAGCGTGTCCCCTTCGACATACTCCATGACGATAAACGCCATGCCGTCCGTTTCTTCAATAGAATGAATCGTTACGATGTTGGGATGATTCAAAGCAGATGCGGCTCTGGCCTCACGCAGGAGCCGTTTCTTTGCTTTTTCGTCCCTTTCGGTATTCGCAGGAAGGACCTTTAGCGCTACCGTGCGTCCCAGTTTTGTGTCTTCGGCTTTGTAAACCTGTCCCATCCCACCTTCGCCGATTTTTGCGACGATTCGATAATGCTGGATCGTTTGTCCGCGTCCGCAGTGAACTGATAACTGCAGTATTTGATCACAAGTGATGCACCAAAGGCAAAAGATGAAAATAGTAAGCCACACACGTCTGGCGGAAGAAGAGCTGTCGCAATTACGCTACGGGGCGGGTACCGGATCGGCAAATGCGTGTAATGACAACACGACGCAAACCTGCACGTTTAACCTTTCGGAGGATTCCTCCGTCAAAGGAACATTCACCGTGGCTCTCCAAGGAAAACGTCCATTACCACAAGATTTAAGTAGCCGGAATCAGCGAAAAGACGGGAACGGAAAAGTAATGGTTAGCCCGGGTTCAGATCTTGATGCGATCATGCGAAAGTTGATGAATCAACCTGTTGCTATGCATATAATATGCATATATAATAGAGTTCGGTGCGGATCGATGGATTTCAATGGGATGAGAACAACGCGATTAAAAACGTTGCTCACCATGACACGTATCCCGATGAAATAGAGGAAGTTTTTAATAATCGTCACAAATTGCGAAAGAGCCGGCAAGATCGATATTTGTTGTATGGCATGACCGATTCGGGGCGATATTTGTTTGTGGTTTTTGTGGTCAAGAAGAGCCGTAACAGAAACCTGGCAAGAGTGATTTCTGCCAGAGATATGACAAAGAAGGAAAAGAACTTTTACTCGAAGAACTGAGATCCATGAGAAAGGGAAAAAGACACATACCAGTATTCGCAAGTGAGCGGGAAGAGTTTGACTTTTGGTCCATTCATGAGAGTACCGATTATTTGAACGACACCCAGGAAGTAGGAGAAAAGCTGGAACTAACCAGGCGAAAATTACCCAAGCAGAGAATTACGATGCTCCTTGATCCGCGACTCAAAATCAAGTTAGAGAAAATAGCCGGCGAAAAGGGGATTCCATACCAGACTTTGATTCAAATCTGGTTGAGAGAAAAGGTCAACGAGGAAATCAAGCGCAAGTTGGCTTCTTAACTACAACCGGTTGGTTATTGCGGGCAAAGTACCAACTCGCGAATCGTTGATTTAAAATTTCAAAGGCAGAGATTCAAAACCGCGCAGAACCAGTACGCGTTTCCAACGCAAATCTTATCCGTTACGAGTTTGAGTTGAGGCAGTCACAGACCCAGATTTGGCTCCAAAGCCGTTCTTTACTTAATGTATAAAGTAAATACAAACCAAATTTAGTATCTCGGGAGAAATTAATGCGCTTTTCGGGCGCGAAGAACCACCCCGCCAAGGCGGCGATACATGGAGACAGCGAGCTTTCCAAATAAAGGAAGCCGCACAAGGGGCGCCATCCCGCACAACAGCTTGTGATCCGACAACCGGTAGCGAATGTAATCTTGTTCTATGAAGTCGATTTCAAAATAGCGGGAAAACTGATCGCGCAGATCTGCAATCGTCCTGTATCGCGTGCCTTGATCGATCGATTCGAGTGACTGTGTAGTCCACATTTTTGCAGACCTGCCGCCTTTATCGTAGCCAAACCCAAGCCGTCGTAACAGATGCGTGTATCCATGCCGGAATTTGGAATCTTTGCGAAAACGGTGTGCAAATGGAATTCCGATGTGAACTTCACGGATAATTTCGCGTGAAGGAAAGATAGCGAGCAGAACACCGCCTGGTTTCATCACACGATGAATTTCTGTCAGGGCTGTTTCGAGATCCACGATATGTTCAAAGACCTGGTTTGTAATGACTGCGTCAAAATGATCCGTCGGGAAATCCAGTTTTGAGTCTTTGATCTCGCGGATTGCATCTTCGGGCAGATGGCGTCCGGTTGCCGGTTCTCGAAAGAATTGAAAATCAAATGTATCAGCGCCGTAAATTTGATATCCAAGCTTGCGCGCCTCTTCGACTGCCTCTCCCGAACCGCATCCGTAGTCGAGAATCAAGGGAAAAGTGGATGAAGTGTCCTTTGTCCGATCGAGCAAATAGCGGTAGTTGATGTGTAGCACGATATTTGCCTAATGCAGCGCATCGGATTCAGCGGGACGAATCTTGCGGTAAACGGCCGATGGATGTTGTCCGCGCAGCAAGTCGCGTTCGATGGAAATTCCGAACAGCGTTGCGTTTTCGCACAAATAGGGCTCGATCAGGTGCCAGTCTTCGTTAGCGAGTTCCGCAAATTCGCCGCCATTGAGCTGTTCTTGATCCAGGATATGGCGTGGATCGCGCACATAGATAGCGCCGCCGGAGGCGAGTGAGAAAAGATTGCTGCCCGGATATGGAGTGGGCAGATCTTCAATTTGTGCTTGATCGTTCCACCGAATCGCATTGAGGATGACAAACCCGCCGCCTTTTAACGGATCACCGGCCATAAAGGATTCGCCGAGATAATCCAGACAGGTCCCGTTGATCACAACTCGCGGCAGTCCCACGGCATTGATCAACGGACGTCCTGCAGCGTTTCCCATGATAAAGGCATCGCCCCCTTTGGCTCCGTAAAAGAAAGTCTGACCGACATCGCCGTACACCACCAGCTTGCCGCGATGAAAGATCTGACCAAGCTGATCCTGACCGTTTCCATGCACGATCACTTCGGCGCCATCCAGACCGGAAGCGAGATAATCGCCGGAAGATCCGTACACATGCAGGCGCAATCCATCGGATTTTTCATGCAGCCCGCAACCTATAAATCGATGACCGCTGCAGCGATAGACAATGATTTCACGCCATCCCAGTTGATATGCGCGAACCACAAACAACGACAACGAATCGTTACCTTCCGCTGCGAA
>CAZDDB010000119.1:9533-10743 GCA_964504105.1 uncultured Acidobacteriota bacterium | reverse complement strand
TATCGCCTACCGGTTACTTCTATGATGCAAATTTGACCCAGCCTGTTTACGGGAGTGGTGGTTATTACGGTTACTCATGCTGTAACGTTAGCGGTTCTCCAACTGTTGTTGAAGGTTTTGCGCCCAGTACTTCAGACTTCAAGACTAAAACACAGTACTCGACTGAATTCGTCATTGGTGCTGAACAGGAAGTGGCTGCGGGCTTATCCGTAGGTGGCCGCTTCATCATGCGCGACATGAAGGATGTTATCGAAGATGTTCAGTTCGATGGTCGAGACGGGTCGAACATCACTGTAGAAGAATGGCTCGAGGTTCTCAACAGTGGTAATGCGTTCAACTACTTCATTACCAACATGGACGGTAATGTGCACGGTTTGGTTCTACCTAATTCCCCCGGTCCATTTGGTGTGACTCCGTTATTCATCCGCGAATACAAGGCCTTTGAATTGACTGGCGAGAAGCGGCTTACCCAGAACTTCCAGCTGCTGACCTCCTATCGCTATGCGAAATTAGAAGGCAACTATGAAGGTCTGTTCCGGCGCGATAACGGACAATCCGATCCAAACATCACGTCACTTGGTGATTTCGCGGATTCACCCGGCATAGGTTTTACCTTCGCCAAAGGTACTTTGCCCAACGATACGAGACATCAGTTCAAGGCGTATGGTTCTTACCACTTCGAATGGGGCTTGACTACCGGCTTTGGGTATAACGCCAACAGTGGAAGACCGCTTACAGCGCTTGGACAGATTCCGATTTACGGATCCAGGGAGCGTGTTAAGGGGGAACGGGGTGGCCTTGGTAGAACGGATTTTCTGCACACCTTCGATCTGCATGCTGACTATGCTTTTGCCCTTGGCCTCGGCGACCTGAAATTTGGCGTCGATGTGTTTAATCTGTTCAATAGTCAGAAAGTAACTTCAAGAGAGCAGAGAACTGAGCGGTTGACTGGTAGTTTCAACCCGATCGTCCTGGAACCTGATTTCTTCTTGATTACAGGTTTCCAGCCACCACGAGCTTTGCGTTTCTTGGTTAATTACGGTTGGTAATAAGTTCGAAAGATACGGGGAGGAACTCCTCCCCGTATCTCTATTTTTTCCCCAGGTTCATTCGTGAAGAGATTCCGGAATCTTTTCCTTCTTTTGGCGATTTTATGGAATCCTCTGCTGCCTGCAGAAGATAGTCCCCCACAGGTTCAGAAGAAACCCAC
>CAZDDB010000119.1:8875-9523 GCA_964504105.1 uncultured Acidobacteriota bacterium | reverse complement strand
TGAATTCATCCCACCGTTCAGCTATGGGCTTGAAGTCGGTCTGGCACAGGTTGTCGTGCGCGTTACAGATAAGGACGGCAGATGGATCCCTGCCTTGAATCCTGCGGACCTTCAGTTAACTGAGGACGGCAAGATCCAGGAGATACTCTACCTGGATGAAGTGGGACTTCCTGAACAGGAAGCAGTGCCGGCTTCTGAGGTAGGCTCCCCCGATCAGCGTAGAAAGGCATCTCTGGCGGCCGATCGGCAGAACGCGATTCTTTTCATCTTCGATGGTTGTAATTCAAGCAAAGCAGCCATAGAAAAGCAAAAGAAGCATGTGGAAGACTTCCTGAAGGGCCCCGACCTACCGAAATCCGTTTTTGCCGTGGCAGCATTAAATGCAGTCGGGAATTTTGAAGTCCTTCAGGACTTTACTTCCGATACGGACGCACTGCTGGATGCAGTAAAAAAGCTCAGTGCCGGCAATGGCGGTATCGATGATCGTCGTTCTAAAGCAGCGAATTTGACGAGCTCGGATCAGATGGACAGGTGCATGCGCCTCCAGACGGTCGGTATCGATCCGTTTCGTTGTTTCCAGGGGGCTGTGAGTATGGTCATCGACCAGGCGAATCTGTTTTCCATAGAAGAACAAGCGCGAGCCAGGAA
>CAZDDB010000119.1:2441-8865 GCA_964504105.1 uncultured Acidobacteriota bacterium | reverse complement strand
TGGCTCCGCGTAGCACCGGGACAAAAGAGTGTCCTCTTGCTTTCGGAAGGGTTCGATCCCGGCGGCTCTTATTACTTCAATTTTGCTTATAATGTCATACACTACTGGTCCATACGTTTCGACCTGCCTCTAACGGCCTTCGCTGAGGTATTATCACAAATCAATATGCTGGCAGCTCGTAGTGGATCCAAGGCAGAGGAAATACGCAAACTGGTGAAATCGGCTAACTCATCCGATCTCGCTGTGTACTGGGTAAATCCCGAATACGGAAAAACAGCCGGACAGATTTCTGCCGATAGTTCTGTCTCCCTGACCTTCGACCACAGGGTCACCAGCTCCATCGATATCGCAACAGCCATGCGTGGGCTCGCGGAGGATACCGGAGGGACAGCTCTTAGCTCGAGCGACACAGCTAAGTTTTACGATCAGTTGAAAGAGCGTCTACCCCGATATTATTTGGCGAGTTACAAACCAGACAGGGCAATCAACGATGGGAAATTCCATCGTCTTGAGATTAAGGCCAAGAACCCAAAACATAGAGTTTCCTATAGAAGAGATTTCCTCGACTTTAACCCGGTGGACCGGATCAACAGTGAACTTGCCAGGTCGATCCATCAGCCGGAAAACAGTGGTGACCTCAAATTTGAAAATGAAATTCATTTCTTTAAGAAATCAACGAAGCAATATTTGATGACCATTCGGGTTGCCGTTCCGTATACGGAAATTGCTCCGCGCATTGAAACGCAAAACGTCATCGACGATATCCACTTTGCTTTCGTCGTTCGAAATCAGGAGGGAAAGGTATTTGTGAATCATCATTCGTTGGTCGAAGTGCGTTCCGACTACGAAAACTTTGAACTCTTGAAGAAAAATGGGGCGGTACTCGAGTATTTCCAGAATTGTGAGCTCAACGCGGGAAAATATGACGTAGCTGTTGTTTCTATGGATACCGAGTCGTCCAGGACAGGCACCCATGTGGCTTCCATCGAACTGCCGGACCAGGAAGAATGCCTGTCCGTTTCTCCCGTTATGTTAGCCAGTGATGTGAAAGCGTCCGATACCTATTCGCAGCAGCCGACGGCGACTGAGAAAGGTGAGATTGTTTATGGTCAGCGAGTCTTGAAGTTCGGCATCCATCGCATCTACGCCTCAAACGGTATCCTGCGCGGCTTTTTCCAGATTTATGCGCGTCAGCCCCACCTTATAATGATGTTTAAGCTGTACGATGGCCATTCTCAACTGGTAAACGAGACACCGGAGCATGAGATCAGTCAATACACGGACGGGGATCGGAAACTTGTTTCCAACTTCTTCTCCGTCCCTTACAAAAACCTCCCGCCGGGATCTTACCAACTGGAGGTGAATGTGCGTGAAAACAGCGGTACTTGCACAGGTTCTGCCCGCGCTGCATTTTCCGTAGAAGGGAGTGAATCAGCCACACCTATGCAAACACAGACTTCCGCCGTGCCATAATACGCGCTGGTTTTTTGGAACGCATCGCACCATACTAATACATGTAGCGCGGCTTCCAGCCCGCAGGAGCTCAAGGAGCGGGCAATTCGCCCAGGCGGACGCGCTACAAAAAGGTTGAATTATGAATTTGTTTCGAAAGATTCTTTGCATTGTAGCCCTTCTCGGGCTCTTGACGTTGTGTAACCATAATAGTTTCGGTCAAGAACAAACCCAGCCCAGTAAAGATGACACATCGCCTCTTTCTTATCAACTGGAGGTCGGTCTCGTACAAATTCCTATTCGTGTAGTAGACAAGAAGGGAAAGTGGATGGGCGGACTACAAAAAACGGATCTGGAGTTATCGGAAGATGGAATCCCTCAAGAGATTCAGTATGTGGACGAAATGGACATGGAGGCTGAAGAAACGAAAGCCACAGCTCCAGAGGAACCCCTTAAAATAGATGTTCTCAGCATTCCCGAAACCAAGATCAGCCGGGTTCGGTCCAACAGCATCCTGCTCATCGTTGACGGCTGCAATTCAAGTCAAAGCGCCCTGGAGAAGCATAAAGGTTACGTAAAAGATTTCCTACGGGATTTCAATGTGCCTCATACCGTATTTGCGCTGCTGTTCATTAAACCGACTGGGGATTATGAGATGCTGCAGAACTTTACTTCCGACAAGACAGCCCTGCTCAATGCCATGGATACGGTCCGAGGAAGCACAGCAGGATACGTGACTCGACTTTTCGCTACTTCGCAGATCTCAGATAGTTCCCAGATAGAGGAGTGCGTTGCGTTGCGGTCAGACAATCAGATGGTTTGTGCCGAAAAGGCCCTCAGATCGGTGATTGCAAAAGCAAATGGATATGCAGAAGAAGAACACTTGCGCTCCAAGAATACCATTCGATCCTTGAAAGACATCTTTAACAAGGCGGAACACGTTCCCGGTCAAAAGAGCGTGATTTTCATCTCCGAAGGTTTAGACCCGGCAGGCTCTTTTTATTACAACTATGCCGCCAACGTGGTCCAATACTTTGTCGAACACTACGGCTTGCCTCCTACTATGAAGACCATGCTTACGGAGGTGAAAATGGAGTCCAATCGCTACATCTCAGAGATCCATACGATGCGGGAGCTAACGAAGACGGCCGGCGCCTCCGGCCTTGCGATTTTCTGGGCTAATCCGGAGTACGGAAAGAGAATCGAAGAAATTTCCGCTGAGGTTGGAAGCATCATGACGCTGGATTCCAAGCTGATCAACGCTCCCGATACGCAGGCCATGCTGCGAGACGTAGCGGAATATACCGGAGGAGCAGCTCTCTCCTCAACGGATATGAAGGATTTTTATGCAAGTCTTTCTGAAAATGTGCGGCGCTACTATTTGGTCAGCTACAAACCGCCCCGGACTCTGAATGATGGGAAATTTCACAGGATCGAGGTCAGACCTAAGAACGACAAACTTAAAATCCTTTATAAGAGGGACTTCAAAGATTTTCCCATTGAAGAACGTATCAAGAGTGAGATTGCCGCGGCTCACGATTTTCCGCAAGTTTCTACGAGTTTTTCTTTGATGAGCGATGCAACTTATTTTAAGAAGTCCAACGGTATGTACCAGGTCATGATGAGAATCGGTGTCCCGTACCGGGAGATGGAGCCTCAGATCGGAGACCGGGGTGTGCGAGATGAAATCCACTTTTCTTATGTGATCAGGAATGATGAAGGTGAAGTCCTGGAAAACCATAATCCGATTCTGCGGCTTGGTTCCAAGTTCGATGAGTTCGAGACGTTGAAGAAAAGCGGAACAGTCCTTGAATACTTGCAGAACTTTGAGCTGCCGTCTGGAGTGTACCATGTATCCCTGGTTGCCATGGACGTTACAGGCTGGAAGACAGCGGCGGATTCGATCTTATTAAGGCTGCCCGGAGAAGTGGATTCATGCCACTCCATCTCGCCCGCTATGCTTGCAGGACAAGTAAGAAAGTCCGACTCCATTGTGAAAGATCCAAAACCTACTGAAAGAGGCGAGATGCTGTATGGTGACAATGTATTCGCGTTTCCGTTGCATCGTGTTTTTCCCACCAAAGGCAATCTTAGCGGCTTTTATCAGATTTACAACGCTAAACTTCCTTCGACCATCCGTTTCAGGCTCTATCGGGATAAGACGGTTTTTGTAAACGAAACACCGGAACGCGAAATCGCAGGCTATTCAGATCCAATCGCGAAATTGGTGACCAATTATTTTTCGGTCCCTTACAACAATCTTGCTCCGGGAGCCTACGAATTGGAAATTATCATCAAAGACAAGAGTTGCACCGCCTCCACCAGGGCTGGATTTGAAATTGTAGCGCAGGCTTCCAGCCCGCTCCTGTAGGGCGGCCATCTTGGGCACTCAAGCTCATGCGGCTGGAAGCCCATTCGTGTTAACTTAGCATCATGCGAAAGGCAGATAAGCGCTTTCGTCGAAGGGGAATAGGACTAATGGAATGAGAGGGCACGTTTGCAGTTTGTAGCGCTGGCGTCTCTCCGGCCTGCGCAAACCCTTGCCAGTAATCCTTCAATATGCGAGCGGGAGCGAGCATGAGCACATGTATCTTGGTAGAAGAGCGATTTCACGCTCGCTTCCGCTCGCGTTTGATTGACATGTTGCACTGGAGAATTTGGCCGGCGGGACGCCGGCGCTACAAATTCCGCATCCGGACCTTCCCGCTATTCAGAGCTAAAGTTAACACGAATGGGCTGGAAGCCCGCGCTACGACAGGATCCACATGCTGAAGAAGAAGCTTGTTCTCTGGGTAGCCATTGCAGGTATTGCTGCAGCGGTCGGTTTTTACTTATTCCGTGAAAAGCATCAGCTTCCGCCGACGGTTTCTGACCATAGGCCAACGAACGCCGCTTCACGGGTAAGCAGCGCACAAACGAAAGCTCTACTCAGTGAAATCCGCGGCAAGTCCAGCCCTACAGGCTTGCGCGTCATGCTCATCGGCTGGGATGCTGCCGATTGGCAGTCAGTCGAGCCCCTGATGAGCCAGGGGAAATTGCCTAATCTGAGGAGGCTTGTTGAAAACGGAACCAGAGCGTACCTGCGATCCAGCAAGCCTATGCTCTCGCCACTTCTTTGGACTTCGATTGCTACCGGTAAGTATCCCACAGAACATGGTGTTCTGGATTTCCTGGTCACAGATCCACAAACGAAAAAACCTACCCCGATCAACAGTACATTTCGAAAAAGCATGGCACTCTGGAACATCCTCAGCCAGGCAGGCAGAAGTAACGCGTTTGTTGCCTGGTGGGCAACCTGGCCCGCGGAGCCTGTCAATGGTGTCATGGTGACCGATCGAGTTTCGTATTCGCTTTTCTCCTCTGTTGCGGAAACATCACCGGAGAAGCGCTTGACCTGGCCCGAAAATTATTACTCCCAGGTCAAACCGAAGCTCATTTCAGAAAAGGATGTTACGGATCAGGAATTATCCGCTTTCATTCATCTGTCTCCAGAGCAAATCTCCAAAGAGAGAAAGGTTGTCTATCCTCCAGGAAAGACAAACCCTGTATCCTATCTTGCCCAGATTATCGCCAGTACCCGAAATTACAACACGATTTCACTTGATCTTTTGTCCAAGCGGAAATTTGATCTTTTTAGCTGTTATTTCGAAGGCATTGATCAAGCGGGTCATCTTTTCCAGCACTATATGACTCCTAAAATGGCGATGGTAACCGATGAAGAATACAGACGTTACAAAGATGTAGTTCCACGATTCTACGAGTTTGTCGATCAACTTACGGGTAATCTGTTAAAGTATGCTTCCTCTGATATGGTTGTTATCCTCCTCTCGGATCACGGCTTCAAGAACGGTCCCGGCCGGCCGACGGACTACCTGCCCTTTATCAATGAGCGTCCTGCGTATTGGCATCGTGGCTATGGAGTCTTTGTCATTTCCGGCGGTCCCGTTCGAAAGGGGCTCAGCATGGATACCGTTACCATCTTTGATGCAGCTCCCACGACGCTTTACCTTCTTGGCTTGCCGATCGGGAAGGACCTGCACGGAGAAGTGTTAACCCATGCCTTGAGTCGTGATTTCGTCCAAAAATATCAGCCGCAGTCCATAGCTTCCTGGGAACCGCTCAAGCTTCAACCGGAAGTCCAACAACAGGCTTCCAACTCTAACGTTGATCAAGAAGTGATGGAAAATCTGGCGGCGCTTGGATACATCGGGAATCAAGGATCCACGGCCAAGAATGAGGTCTTCGGTACAGAGAACGCTACTTTCCACCTCAATCTAGCGAGCATCTACTTGACTGAAAAAAAGTACGATCTTGCGGAAAAGGAAATCGAAAAAAGTATGAAGTTGGGTGTTCTTTTCGAGACGTACGAATACCTGTTTCAAATCAAGAAAGCTCGGGGTGAGTCGGAGGAAGCGGGCAGAGCGTTGGAACTCGGCCTCCAAAAATTTCCGCGCTTTCCACCTGAGGGATTCCTGAGACTGATTGACCATTATGTAAGTATAGGGCGGTTACAGGATGCTCGAAGAGTCTATCAACAATACGGACCAGCGATCTCATTAGAGATCAAGGAGGGGAGTGGTGATCTTGCCGGAGCCGAAAGCGACTATCTTGCAGCTTTGAAGGTCGACCCTACCTGTTACTTTTCTATGGAGCGTCTTTACACTATGTATAGAGAACGGGGAAAACTGGATAAGCTGGAGCCCACGGTAAAAGCCGGGCTCCGTGTGAATGATCAACTTCCCTTCTATCACAATGTGTTAGGGATCGTTTACAAACGCCGTGGGAACTACAAGGCGGCTGTACAAGAGTACCAAAAAGCTATCAGTGGAGACCCGGATAATCCTACGTATTTGGCCAACTTAGGAGCCGCTTATCTAAGCATGCAGAAGCTTGATCTGGCAGAGGAAATTCTGGTTCGGGCACAAAGCAAGAATGAGAAAGATCCGGAGGTAGCGCTGAACCTGGGAGCCGT
>CAZDDB010000119.1:0-2431 GCA_964504105.1 uncultured Acidobacteriota bacterium | reverse complement strand
AGGGTAAAGCAAATGGGTGTGCATTCGCCAAACGTAGAGCTTGGGATCGCTGTTGCATTTGCAGAAAAGGGAAACATACCGGAAGCGATCCAAACTGTCGAGGCAGCGCTGCAGCAATATCCGAATCATCCAGACCTTCGAGAACTGCTGGCCACTTTGAAGCATCAGTAGCGGCGTAGCGCGGGCTTCCGGTACGCTACATGGATACCTTGACTCTCCTGAAACTTTGCTACATTATGTCTTAAGGTACACAGCTCACCGGTGCGGTGATACTTACGTTACAGGAGGGATCTTAACATGTTCTCATGCTCGAGATTACTCATTATCGTTCTTGCCATTTTGGTTTCATTTAGTGTTCTGTGCATCGCACAAGAGCATTCAGACTATCATATCTTTGGAACTGTCCTGGATGTCAAGGAGAAACCGATCGCAGATGTAAAGATCACCTTAAGAGATCTGGAATCTGGAAAGTTGTTCACGTTCAAATCGAAACAAGATGGGACTTTTGATCAGCAGTTTATTCCTCACGCCATGTATTCGTTGACGATCGAAAAGGAAGGTTATATCACACAAAGGGTAGATAAATTGGACTTTTCCGCTAAAGCTCAGGAGACGATCGAAAAGAAAGTCGATGTCCATTTACTTACTCTACAGGAAGAGGAGCAAATTAGGCTGCAGAAGTTAGAGGCAGAGACCAGCAAGAAAGTAGCTGATACTTACAAAAAAGGAATTGAACAATTTCAGGCACAGCAATTCGATCAGGCAATTGCCTCCATGCAGTCGGTCCTGAAAAGTTCACCTGATCTGTGGGGCGCCTATCACGTTATGGGGAGTGCCTACTATTTGAAACGCGATTGCGATAGTGCCATTGCAAACTTTCAGAAAAGTACGAGCTTGAAAAAAGATAATGGTGAAGCTTATGCCTTCATGGGCGACTGCTATGTGCAGAAAAAAGATTGGGCTAGTGCGATCAGTTCTTACAATTCTGCTTTACAGTACAAACCGGACGACCTGGAAATTCAATGTGTTGTTGCCGATCTTTATCGCGCGACCGAAAAAGAGGCCGAGGCTGAAGCAACCGTGAATAGAGTTCTGGAAGCGGGCAAAATAGCCGATGGCACAATCGACCCCAAGGCCGGTCTTTGTTACAAAGTAAACGGGGAAATTCTCTTGAAGAAAGGGAAGATGAAGGAGTGTATCGCCGCTCTGAAAAAGTATCTGGAGCTTCGGCCGGATGCTCCGGATAAAGCTCAAATTGCAGAGATGATCCAAACTCTCGAGCAAGTGAAGTAGGATCTTTTCGGGACGCATCGCTCAGGATTTACGAAGCCTGGGGAAGGAGTTCACGATGAAGAAAGTATGTTTTCTAGTGTTCATGCTAACGATAGGACTTCTCTGGGGTGAAGAAGCGGCTCAGGGTGTGTATGACGAAACTGCAAAGAAAATTGAAAAGATGATCCTGGAGCGGGATAAAGTTAAAATCGACGACTTTAAGATTTTGCATCATGGTGACTCGATCTATCTGGAGGGAATTGCGGATCTATATGGGTCCTATTATTACGCGGGCGAGATCGCTGGAAAATACCAAGGAATCAAGACCGTGGACAATCAGATCGTGATCCGGGAAAAGAAAGTTGCCGACGAGGAACTTGAGGGGATCTTGATTCAAATAGCGCAAAAAAGTCTGCTTCGGGAACCATTCGATTTGATTTCAGTGAAAGCCAGCCATGGGTTTGTCACATTACTTGGCAGTGTGAGAGATACCAGTATCAAGAGCAAAGTGTTCAATGAGGCGATTTGGATTCGAGGAGTTATTAGTGTTGAAGACAAGATTCAGTTGGCCTCGATTGCCCCAAGCGATGATCGAACTCGTTTTGCCGTTTTTCAAATTCTCCGGCGCGACTTTCCTCAATATTTCCGAGGAGCGCGTCCCTCCATTGTGATTCTAGTCGATCACGGAAGGGTCACCTTAGTGGGGTATGTCGACGCCGCAACGGACAAGCAACGTATGCTCAGCGCGGTTCGGAGCCTGACGGGAGTTCTTTCCGTAACGGACCAGCTCCAGGTAAATTGAAGTTCCGCACTTACTGTAGCACGTGATCCGAGACTTCTAGACCTTCTCGGGTTTGTGCAGACACTTCTGTCCCACAGCGGGCAAGCAAAAAGCAAAGATATTTCAACGCAAAGACGCGAAGTCGCAAGATTTTCTTTGCGCCTTTGCGTTAAATTCCTTTTTGGTTCCGGCTCGTCCGGGTTAGGAGTTACGCGGGATGGGAGACTTTTCCGGAGCGCGGGCGGGCGTCAGGCGAATTGAGAGATGCGTTGCGGCGCCCACCTCCAGCGCGCGCCCGGAAGGAAGCTCGAGCGCGCTCAAAGTAGCGTCTTCGTGGTTTTCATATATGATGGTTCGCGAATGGAGGAATGTATGGCC
>CAZDDB010000118.1:0-10782 GCA_964504105.1 uncultured Acidobacteriota bacterium | reverse complement strand
ACACGGTTCCGCATCCAGGGCAGACCGGATCCTTCGAACTTTTCTGCGGAGCAGCAGAAGGCGCTTGAACGTTCCGCTGATTCCCAGCCGTGTGAACAGGCGCAGATTTCCTCAGAGCTTCTGCAGCACGAGGATCGTCCATGGCGGACAACGATCCATTCGCAGCCCCCCTGACGTTTTGGTCGGGATCCTGCAAAGTTTTGATCAAGGCTTCTATGGCTTCCGTTCCGCCTATCTTGCCAAGCGCATTGGCCACCGAAAAGCGCACATCCGCGTTCGGGTCGCCCATGGCTTTGACCAAAGCAGAAAGCGTCTGCTCATTTCCCACTTCGCCAAGAGCTGAAGCGGCCCGCCAGCGAACCTGAGTGCCTGGATCATCCAACGCTTCTATCAGCGGAACAATTGTTTCCGGAAGCCGCATTTTCCCGAGTGTCTCTACGGCATGAGCACGCGTCATCTCGTCTTCGTTTTTTAGCTTTTCCAGTAGAATTCCAACTACTCGAGAATCCTTCAGCGTTCCTATCGCTTTAAAGGCGTGTCCCCTTACTTCTTCTTTTTCATCTTCTATGGCATTCAAAAGAGGCTCGACTGCTTCTTCAGCGTTTAACGCTCCCAATGCATATGCTGCGACGGAACGCAATTCTCCGGAAGGATGCTGCAGGAGTTTGATCAAAGAGCGGAGGGCTTGCGCCTTTAATTCTTTATCGGAATCGCTGTCATCGAACTTAATCGAATAGAAATAATTGGCCACCCAATAAGCGATCTCCCCCGTTCGCTGTCCAGAGCCTTGATGAAAGCTAGTTTTGCAGCAGGACTTTTTATCATGCTCAGTGCGCATGCACAACTATCCACAACGGGATCCGTATCGGTATTCATCGCAGAAGTCAAAGCTCCCACGGCCACTTCATTTCCGATTCTCCCAAGTGCGTTCGCCACACTCTCTCTGACTGACTCAACTGGGTCATGAATCGCTTCTAGCAATGGCTCCAATATATCTTCTACTGCAATCTCCGGCGCCTCAGGATCGTCGTCCTCCAACCGGTGGGTTACTTCGAAGCCCAGATCTCCAAGTCCCTCCGCTGCCTTCAAGCGCCAGTCTGGATCCGGGTGTCGTAGAGCATCGATCAACCCCGTTACGTCATTATTCTCAACCAACTGATCGAATTGATCGAAATTGTCAGATTCCAATTCCTCATCCCAATCGGCAAACACACTTACTTTCCTGGAAGATGTGATCGTTCTGTAACTGAGGAAAACAGCCCCGGCTAGAAGAGCAAGCGAGCACCATCCGGCAATATCTGGAATAGAAACTGTGGATTGAGGGGAAGGCAAAGCGCCGGCGGGGAGTGGATCACCGCGCCTTTGACTGAAAATCACGACAAGGCTGATCGTCAAAAAGATGAAAAATCCCGTAGTCCATATGCGGACAAGCTTCTGTTTGACTTCTTTCTCCATGATCCTCCAGTCAAATCATTGCATCAAATCAGGACGTCTACAAGCTGACAATCTTCTTCCGGATGATCGCGCCGTGGAGGATGTACCTAACTCTTTAAATACGTATCGTATGCAGGTTTCACTTCACCCTTACACCACCTGCATGGCGCATTGTTTGGGTTGCCTTTGCAGGCGCTGCATTCAACTTTGCCGCAGGATGAACAAAGCACTCCCATGTAAAGCTTTCGGCTGCCAACCATCGGGCCCGCCTCCAGCTTGCGACCGCAACTACTGCAAGTTGGATCCTTCGATGAACTGAATAAGCCCATATTCTCCCTCCTTGAAAGCTGTTTGCTGCAACAGAAGTTGAATCGCCTGAAGCGGTTCCCCCATAATGCTCCTCCTCTGATCTGGTCGCAGTTTACACCAAGAGAAAATCCCACACCAGCGCATCACGTCTGCGGCATATCACGCGTGTCGTTGCGCTACAGGGCTTTTGCGAGGGCATCTTTGAATTCGGTAGCTGTTGGATAGCGGTGTTTCGGGTCATCCGCCAGCGCGCGGTCGATGATCTTTGCCAGTTTTCGCGGTACATGGGAGTTGCGGTCCCGGATCGGAACAAAGCCGCCGCGCAGGATGACTTCAATCGGATCCTTGTCCGGTGGAAAATCGCGCGGAAGCTCACCGGTAACCAGATAGTAGAACGTGGCAGCCATGCTGTAGACATCGCTCACCGGATTCGTCTGACGGAACTGGATGAGCTGTTCCCGCGGCATAAATACAGGTGTTCCGGCAACCATTCCTGTGGCTGTCATGCCGGAGAAGCCGGCACGCTCAAAATTCTTTGCCAATCCGAAATCCGCCAGCTTTGCAACCGGCGAAGATGGTCCGGTCAGCAGGATGTTTGCAGGCTTTAGATCCCGGTGCACGTATCCATGTCGATGCGCATAGGCAAGCCCATCAAGAGACTGCACAGCGATAGGAACGGCCTCCTCCAGCGGCAGCTTGCCGCCACGTTGGCGCATCAGGTCCTCCACGCTGCCTCCCGGACAAAATTCCATCACAAAGAAGAAGCCGCTTCCGGCCGAGCCATGATCCATCATCTCTACAATATTCGTATGACGTAATTCGCGGTTCACCTCAATCTCGCGGTGAAATCGTTCCCTGGCACGTTCCTCCACAGCGATCTTTGCCAGCAGGATCTTGAGCGCAACTCTGGTCCCGTCTGTTTTCCGGCGCGCCAGGTACACCGCGCCCATTCCCCCTTTTCCCAGCATCCGTTCGATCTCATATCCGGCGATCTGACTCAGCGTCGCCTCTGTCTTTCCTTCCTCGCGTTGACGCAGAAGGACATTTACCAAAGCGCCTACGGGATCAAAGTTGGCCTTACTGCGGCAGGACTCACAGATGCAGGCGCCGGAGCGTTTCCCTGAAGTCTCATCCGAAACGTCTATCCCGCACTGCTCACAGACGAGGGGTTCCTGCCGCAAAGGGCCTTGTGCGGTCTGGACAATCTCGTTGCAGGGTGGACAGATGTAGGTGCCTTCAATCCAGACACAAAGCGACTTCAAGTCCTCAGGAATCTCGGTCCGGCAACGGCAGCAGAACGCAGACAATTCGATATGCACGAAAATCTGCGTCTCTCCGACACGAATGGTATCGCCATCCGTTAAATCGACTTCCGGAACCGGTCTTCTCGCCGCCGCTTCCGGTCTTTCATCGACCCGCCGGCCTCCGTGTTTCCTGCCGTTTACATATGTGCCGTTGCGGCTCCCCAGATCACGAACACGCGCATCCGGCGGATTTACTTCCAATAGAAAATGGTGGCGCGAGACTGTCGCATCCTCTTCCGGCAGCCGCGCGTGACAATCCTGCGCGCGTCCAAAAAGAAATGTGTCGTGCGCTTCAAATACGAAACGCTTTCCGCGAATGGGACCTCTTGTTACTTCCAGAATCACCCGGGATAGCATGGCACCAGAAAGACCTGACAAACTAATCTTAGCTCTTTTGCGATGAAAATGAACTAGCGCACTTTGATTGCCGGAGTATAATGCGGACAGAGTATGAAACGTGCTATGAAGAAGATTCTCGGTCTAGTTTTGTTGCTGCTGGTACCGGCAAGTGCCGCGTTGGGTTACGAAGCAGTTTTCAAGAACGGCAAGACGCTTCAGGGAACATTGGTGCGGGAAACGGAAGACTCAGTGATTTTGAAGGACGCATCGGGTGTCCTCCAGAATTTCAAGAAAGCGGATATGGATCTTGTGAAAACTGCCGAAGCGAACAAGAAACAGAAAGAGCCTCCCGCAAAGAAGAGTTCGGCTCATGTGGTCACAAAAGAGGAATTGGAAGCGCTTCGTGAAAAGTATGACCTGGGGGAAAAATCTTTCGGAAAGGCAGATCCAATCGATTTTGGTGAGGAAATCGAAGAGGCCGATCCGGATAGCGATTTCGAATTCGAACAGGAAGTATTGCGATCATCGGTTCCGGTGCTGGTAGATTTCTGGGCTTCGTGGTGCGGTCCCTGCCGTGAGATTGCGCCTCGTGTAGATGCGGTACAGAAGGAATTTGAAGGAACCGCAAAGGTTTACCGCGTGAACATCGATGAGAACCACGCACTTGCACAGCGGTACCATGTCTCAGCAATTCCAACGCTGCTCTTCTTCAAGGAAGGAAAGATCGCAGACACCATCGTTGGCGCGGCCCGGCGGGACACAATCGCAAAGAAGCTAAGAGATCTGGTGAAGTGACCCCACCCGACAACGAGTCATCCACATCGCAAATGTTCAGATGGACAGCGGAAAATGGCGAATGCCGCGGAAAGCGTTTGCGAGTTCTGCGCGAAAGTCGGGGTGCGCGATCGAGACCAAGGCCTGAGCCCGCTCGCGAAGCGTCATTCCATGAAGATTCACAGCGCCGTACTCGGTAACAACCCAGTGCACATGACCACGCGTGGTAACGACTCCTGCCCCGGGACTCAGCTCCGTAACAATTCGCGATATGGTTCCGCCCGCGGCGGTGGAGCGAAGGGCAAGAACCGGTTTTCCTTCGCGGGAGATTGCCGCGCCGCGAATAAAGTCCATCTGACCGCCGATTCCGGAGTAGATACGATGCCCGATCGAGTCTGCGCAAACTTGACCGGTCAAGTCAATCTGCAAAGCGGAATTGATCGCCACCGTGCGGTCGTTTTTGCGAATCAAAGCGGTATCGTTTGTGCGATCGCAAGGATGAAATTCAACGAGAGGATTATCGTGAACGAAATCGAACAGCCGTTTCGTCCCCGTAACAAAACTGGTTACAATCCGGCCCGGATGAATCGCCTTGAAACGATTTGTAACTGCGCCGGACTCGAAGAGATCGACCACACGATCGGAAAACATCTCCGTATGGATTCCGAGGTCTTTCTTTTCAAACAATCGCATCAACACAGCATCAGGGATAGCGCCAATTCCCATCTGCAAAGTGGAGCGATCCTCAACAAGAGCCGCGACAAGTTCTCCGATACGCGCTTCCACTTCTGTTTCTTTTTCGGGCAACTGTTCAACAATCGGGCGATTTGTGCTTATAAACGCGCCGATCCTTTCAAATGGCACAATTGTATGTCCGTGCGTGCGCGGCATCTGTTCGTTGATCTCGGCAATGACGATGCGGGCAGAATCCGCAGCCGCTTTTGCCGCATCCACCGAGGTACCGAGTGTGCAGCAACCGTGGCCGTCTGGAGGAGATAACTGCAGAATCGCGGCATCCAGGGGGATTCTACCGCTGAGAAAAAGGCCTGGAATATCCGAAAGGAAGATTGGAATGAAATCCGCGCGTCCTTCCTCGATCGGCTTTCGTAGAGCCTGTCCGGTAAACAGGGAAATGGAAAGAAACCGGTCGCGTGTTTCCGGATCTGCAAAGGGGACTTCTCCGGAAACATGAAGATGGAACAGACGCACTCCTTCCAGATCCTTGCGCGCGCACAACGCATTGAGAAGCGGAATTGGAGTGGCGGAAGCGCCATGAACAAACACATTCATCCCGCTGCGGATCGAAGCCACTGCATCCTGCGCAGATCCGGCGCGGTTTCTCCAATCGTCCCGCTCAGGCACGCACAATCCTTTCATCAGGAATGGAACGAGCGGTCTGACAGCATTTTCCGGGAGGAATGCTGTGTCCATGCGGGCAATGTTGAGGATGTCCGAGGAAGGTGCAAATGCGCTCTGCGACCTCGGGACTGATGATGTGCTCCAACTGGCAAGCTTCGTCGGAAGCCTCGCGCGTGGAGAGTCCAAAGGTTTGCGCGAACAGACACTCACCGAGCCGGTGACGGCGGATGATGTCGCGGGCGCGCGATTCTCCGGCGGGTGTAAACACAAAGGAACCGTTGTCCGTATGGATCAACCGGATCGCGCGCAAATGAGCAAGCGTATCCTCTTTCAGGATGGATGCATTCTGTACGTGATCCGCATCCATGTGGTTTTCCTCTTTTAGAAGCCACAACTGCTCCAGCGCATCATCAATATCATCTTCCATCTGTTTGACCAGATACGTGGCGGAGATGAGCCGCCCGTGATTGAGCTCAATCTGCCGGTCCCCCATACGTCCCACGAGCGCATCATGGGTCACCATCACGATCGTGAGCCCTGCCCGTTCATGAAGTTTCATGAGCAAACGCATGATTTCCTTTTCGTTCGCTTCATCCAGATTGCCGGTTGGTTCGTCGGCCAGCAACACCTTTGGTTCATTGATCAAGGCGCGCGCGATACAAACCCGCTGCTGCTCACCGCCGGATAGTTGCGAAGGCAGATGACGCAAACGCTCTCCCAATCCGATCTGCGTCATCAGCTCAATCGCCTGCTTTTCATCCACCATGCTGTGAAAGTACTGGGCAAGCAGAACGTTCTCCAACGCAGTCAAGTACGACACGAGATGAAATTGTTGAAAGATCATTCCCACTTTCTGTCTCCGGAAAACGGTCATCTCCTTTTCCGCAAACCGGCTTGTATCCTTTCCATCGATCAATACCGATCCGGAGGTTGGACGATCTAGCAATCCGATCATATTGAGCAGTGTGGTTTTGCCGGAGCCGGACGGCCCCATCACTGACACCCACTCGCCATCGGGAATCTCCAGATCAAGAAGATCCAACGCTTTTAGACCGTCGGCGTACACTTTCGTAATCTGTCTTAACTCAATGAGACTCATGCTTCCTTCAACACCAGCGCCGCCTGCCGGTTGATCGCGCGGCGTATCGGCCAGAATGACGCGATGACCATCATGGCCAGCGAAGATACAATTGTAATCAAAAAGGTGCCAAAGCGCGGAACGATCCAAGTCTGGAAAAGGATATTCCCCAGTACCTGGGCCATCACGATCCCGATGACAAACCCGAGAAGACCACCGGTCAGACCGAGAGCCAGCAGTTCCAGGGTCAGCTCGGTCATGATTTGCTTCCTTCTGGCGCCGAGAACACGAAACAACGCGATCTCAGATTGCCTGGAAAGCAAGATTGCGGAGACAGTCGTTTGAATGCAAAAGAACAAGGTCATAAAAATAATTGTAATCACAAGCGTCATCAGATGTGAGATCTTGTCCAGGATCTGGGTCTCAGCAACAGTGATCTTGCGAAGAATCTGATATGTAATACGTTTATCCGATTTTGTATATACATCGAAATCCCGCTCCACATCCGGAATTTCACCGACCGCGCTGAGCGCGACCGCATGGAAACGGTGTTCATTTCCACTAAGACGCTGAGCAGCGGATAGTTCCAGAAAGACCTGATCATCTTCAGACTCGCCCCCTTCCACAAGTCCGGCCACAGGGAATGTTTCTTTCCGACCGCCGCTTTCGATTTCAACATTCTGTCCCCGATTCACTGCGAGCTTCTTCGCCAGACGCGATCCGAGAATCACGCCTTCTTTTGAGCCCTCATCCCACTTCCAATTCGGGTACAGTTTGCGGAGCGAGACAAGCGAAGCCCCGGTCATGACGGAAGAGAGTCCATCGACTTTCACCGGAACAAAGATTTGCGGCGTATACGAAAGCACCGAATGCGAATCAGCAAACTGCCGGATAGAGGGAAGTAGATCATCGGTCAAAAATACCTTGTTTTGTGCCGGGTCCGGGATGAGAATCACGTTCGGCCCGTAGTCGCGCAACTCACGATTCATGCGGTAGCGGAGATCTCCTTTCAGATTCAGCAATGCGGCAAGAACGGAGGCCCCCATCGCGACAGCCAGAACCACAAGAACGGCCTTGGATTTCTTTTGGAGGATCGCCTGCCTCAGCAATCTCCAGCGGAAACGATTTCGGCTCATAGATCCTTCAACGCTACCGCCGGATCCAGCGCGATGGCACGGCGCAACGGCCATACACTGCCGCAACAGATGATCAGAATTCCAATGCAGCCAACCACAGGAAAAACAATCCCCTTGAGTTGCAAGCTATCCTGGAAAACGGACTCGCTCAAGGTCAATGATAGAAAACTCCCAAGCCCATATCCAACCAGACTTCCCGCAATTCCCAGAAGCAGGATCTCAGCAAACAAATAAAACACGATAAAGGAGTTTCGCGAACCGATCGCCTTCATCAGCGCAAGCTCTTTTCTGCGCTCCAGAATCATGGCAGTTGTGGTGCTGGTCATTGTCAATGAGGAAGCGGCTAGAGCCGCGAGAGTAACCAGAAGCATGAGCCAGTTCACCTTCCGGGAGATCTTTTCTTCCGACTGGCTGATCTGGCGCAGGATCCTGGGTTCTGAACCTGGAAACACTTTGCTGATGTCCAGCGCAACGGAGGTGATATAAGGAGTGCAGGAATAACGTTCGAATTCCTTTGGAGAAAGCGCGTCCGGATTGCGCTGGTATTTCCGGTACAACTGGTTTTGCGGAATCACCATCGCGCTTACCAGCAACTGTTTGAACTGACCGGGGTGCCCCGAGAGGGTCTGCACTGTTTGCAGTTGCGCAATGATCTGCCGGTCTTCCGGGCCGCCCGACCGTACAACGCCAACGACCCGGTACAGCTTCTCATTGAACGGAACGGTGTCACCCTTCCGTAGTTGCAGCTCTTCGGAAAGAGCCCGGCCGATCACTACTTCGTTCGCCGAAACCGGCCATCTCCCCATCAAGGACAAATAAGGCGCTGTTTTTGGAAGCGAAGCTCCCGGTGTTTTTTCCCCAAATTCAGTCCCGACGATCGTAACGGTTGTTTTCGAAACGTCAATTTTCCAGGGAAGCACCGGAGCGAAAGCCACAATCTGGTTCGTCCAAAAGATCTTGCGGATCTTGCCGATATCACTCGTGTTCAAGAAGCGATCGCTGCCCGCAAATCCTGCCTCCGTTCTTCCCACTACCAGCGGGAGAGAATCCCCCTGTGGAGTGATCAAGATATTCGCTCCATACGCGCGAAGGTCCCGTTGAATCTTATCACCGAGATTCAGCGACCAGTTCAAAAGAAACGTCGCAAGACAAGTCGCCAGCGCCACTGCGGAAATCGCAATCGCTTTCTTCCTCGGATCGCGCCTGAACGAGTTGAAAATCAGTTTCCACCACATTGAAATGTCCCGGCGGCTACCTCAGAACTTCTTGGCCTGTTTCATCAACTCATCAACACGGACAATCAAGAATCCGCCTTCTACACGGAACGCAAGCGGAATCGGATTGCAACCGCCACCGCGTCCGATCGTAGCTGCGTTGATATCGGCCGAGCAATTCAAACAGATTACCGAACCCGCCTCCTGGACGTAACCCTGGCTGCCGCAAATCTCGCAAGCATCGAACGCGACCGCAAGGGTCTCCTCAGTTTTCAAGACAATCAGCCTGACTTTTGATCCGCTCAGAATGTAACGATGCAGTTCTCCATCTGAAACGACGGACACTGGAATCCGGACTTCCCCGTTCATGGAAGTCAGCGGCTCAGGAGGAGTTAACGTTTTTCTGCTCTGGCCGTAAACAAAATCGTATCCGATAAACAGGACAATGAAGAGGGAAAGAACGGCAGAAGCTGTCCGCCACATCCTCTGCCTGTTATGCTGCGCAAGAAGGAGCCGTCTTTCAGCCGCGGATTCCGGCAGTTCTACGGACTTCTGACGGGCGGGAATCAGGTACATCAAAAAAGGAATCAGGAGGACTCCGATCAGAAAAAGCGTATTATTCTTGACAAAAGGGCCAACGATCGCCATCTCGCGCGGACCGATGCTGATCAACCCACCCTCTCCCAGCTCATGAAACCCTCCGACTACGAGCTGAATTACAAATAGAAGAAGCACGATCCCTGTGATCTTGAAAAAGCGGCCCAGATCGATCCGGATGGAGCCGCGAACAAAAAACACTCCGAAGAGCACAGCGAGCACCAGGCCTGTGATCCCTCCGAGGAAACTTATAAGGGCATCCGTTGTGAGATTTACCGCACTGAGAAAAATAACCGTCTCAATTCCTTCCCGAAAAATCATGAGGAACGTGAAAGCAAACAATGCGAACCACCCGCCTCCGGATTCCTTCTTCTGAGCAATCTCATCGATCTTCGCTTCAATCTCTTTTTTCAAGCCCTTTGCCGAGCGCCACATCCACACGATCATGGTGGTCACAAAAAAAGCAGCCACAAACATCAGGATGCCTTCCACGATCTCACCGTTCAGCGAAATACGCTGCAATACGACTGCCCCGCCGATGCTGCCAAGAACGGCAGCACCCAGACCCCACCAGACGGAAGAGGTCAGGAGTTGTCTTCCCGTTTTACGGAGGTACAGAAGCACGATCGCCACGGCCAGAGCTCCTTCGATCCCTTCGCGGAGAGTGATGACCAGAGAGGAAAGAAAATTAGCCCACATTTTTTGGCGCCTTCTTCCGTTTTTGTCTGCGGCACGAAGCGCAGTATCCATAAATCTCATGCTTATGAAATGACATTTCGAAACCAAGACTGCGGACGATCTTTGCCTGCACACCTTCCAGTTTTGGGCTGTCGAATTCAACGATCTTGCTGCATTTCAGACAGATCAAATGGTCATGATGAGCGACATTTACATCATATTTCGTATTCCCGTTTGCGAACTGCCGTTCCACCGCGATTCCGGCTTGCACAAGAAGTTTCAGTGTCCTGTAGATGGTGGAAGGGTTGATCCGTCGTCCCTTCTTGCGAAGACGCTCGTGGAGCTCATCAATTCCGTAATGCCCATGAAGCGCGAGGAACTCCTTCACGATAAACTGCCGCTGCGGTGTCAGACGACCTTTCTGTTGCCGGACAAACTCTTCAAAACGGTGATCGATGCTCGCATTCATCCGGAATCCTTATTGCAATCGCATTGCAATTGCAAGAGTCAGATGATAAACAAACAGAGCGAGAAAGTCAACCAATGCGAAGTAGGGGAAG
>CAZDDB010000117.1:0-10855 GCA_964504105.1 uncultured Acidobacteriota bacterium | reverse complement strand
TCGGGGGACGGAAGAGCAGGCAAAGAACAGAGCGAATTTTCCACAGGAAGTGTTATGGACAGAAAATACAAGCAGCGCGGTTACCAGGAGGACTCGTCCGAGGGTGTCCGAAGAGAACGCCGTCCGCAGAGCAACAAGATTTCCGGCATCCGGCAATATGGAATGCGAAACGGCGGCACGGCGCGTTCGGGGATTCGATGCGCACGGTGCGGCAAAACCATCAGCGGATTTAGCGAGGTGTTAACGGATTCGATCTGCGGGAGTTGCGGCTCCGATCTTCACACCTGCACCAACTGTGCCAACTTTAACACCAGCTCGCGATGGGAATGCACAAAGCCGATTCTCACAAGGGTTAGCCCGAAAGATGCCAGAAACGATTGCGCTTTCTTCAGCGCTACTGTTTTTGTGGAACGCACATTTGAGTCTGTGGCTGCGGCATCGCCGCAGGAAGCCCGCAAAGCTTTCGACGCCTTGTTCAAGAAATAGATCGAGTTACCATCGAAGCGTAACCAACCGCAAAGACCGCTAAGACCGCAAAGGGAGAACTATTTTGGCTCGGCCGCTTTGTGTCTTTGTGGTTCATCCGGTCTATTGGACGATTGCCATGTTGGGTTTTTCCGCGGGAATCTCCAGCTTTTCTACGATGCGCATCAGCTCCTCTTTTTCGAGAGTCTCTTTTTCCAGCAGGGCTTCCGAGAGAGCTTCCAGTTTGTGGCGGTTTTCACTCAACAAATGGATGGTTTGCTTGTAGAGGTCATCCAGAATTGTCTTCATTTCGATTTCGATTTCTCTGCCTGTCTCGCTCGAAACCGCGGATCCTTCAAAGAAGCGATTGCGCATAAAGGGTCCTGAAGAAGTATCGGGGATGCTGATCAAACCGAGACGTGTGGTCATTCCATATTCGATGACCATGCTTCTTGCATATTCGGTGGCTCTCTGCAGATCGTTTTGAGCGCCGGTAGAAACTTCGTTAAAGACCAAATCCTCGGCCGCGCGTCCTCCCAGCATCACTTTGATCCGCTCTCTGATCTCCGTCTTTGTGATCAAGTAACGATCCTCTTTCGGTGTCTGTTGTGTCCATCCGAGCGCCGCCTGTCCGCGTGGGATAATTGAAACACGTGTTACGGGATCTGCGCCGGGAGTCAGCAACGCGATCAGTGCGTGTCCCGATTCGTGCACCGCTACAATCCTCTTTTCCTGTACGTTGATCAGGCGGCTGCGTTTTTCCGGGCCGGCCAGAACACGGTCGATCGCATCTTCCAGGTCGGTAGTTTCAATCGAATCCTTATTCCGGCGCGCGGCGAGCAGCGCCGCTTCGTTACAGATATTTGCCAGATCGGCGCCCACAAATCCGACAGTGCGCTGCGCGATGATTTCCAGATCGACATTTGGAGCGAGTCTCAGGTTGCGTGAATGGATCTTCAAGATCGACAGGCGTCCCTTCAAATCGGGCGCATCCACCGTGATCTGACGATCAAAACGGCCGGGCCGGAGCAGGGCATTGTCGAGAACATCGGGACGATTGGTTGCTGCTATGATGATGACGCCCTTCTTTGATTCAAACCCATCCATCTCTGAAAGCAACTGGTTCAAGGTTTGTTCACGTTCATCATGCGCGCCGATCATTCCGCCGGCTCCGCGATGACGGCCGATCGCGTCGATTTCATCAATAAAAATGATGCAAGGAGCTTTCTTTTGCGCCCGCTCAAACAGATCCCGAACGCGCGCCGCGCCAACACCTACGAACATTTCCACAAAATCTGAGCCGCTTAAACTGAGAAACGGAACATTTGCTTCCCCGGCTGTCGCCCTCGCGATCAGCGTCTTGCCTGTTCCCGGAGGACCAACCAGCAGGACGCCCTTCGGAAGTTTTCCTCCAAGACGCTGGAACTTCCCGGGGTTTTTCAAGAATTCCACCAGCTCGATCATTTCCACTTTCGCTTCTTCGACGCCGGCGACATCGTTAAATGTGGTTTTTTCCTCTGTCTCGGTATATAGCTTGGCCTTGTTCTTTCCAAACGAAAGGACCTGCTCCCCCGCGCCTCCGATCCGGCGCAGGATGTAACTCCAGAACACAAAGAGCAAAACAAAAGGAAGAATCCAGGTAAAGACAAATTGTGTAATACCAAAATTCCGGTTTTCTCCCCTGTACTCGACACCTTTGGATTCCAGAAGGGCAGTCAGCTGGGGATCTTCTACGCGGGCGGTTGTAAACTTCACCGGTTTCCCGTCCGTACCTGTATAATCTCCCTCGATGGTCGTTTTGGTGAGAAGCACAGAAGTGACTCTTCCTTCTTTGACCAGGTTTTTGAACTCCGAGTATTTCTTTTCGTTTGCCGGTGTTGTGATTGTGAAGAAGAGGAAATAGACGATAATCAGGACAAAGATCGCAGGAAAAAAGGAATTTCTGAAGATCTGCTGAAACCGGTTTTGCGGCTCTTTGGGTTTCTTGGGTTGACGATCCTGGGTGGTCATAACAGAACTTAATATAATATGTTGCTCGACGGATAGCAAAGGATGGCACCGGAATGAACGAACAGGCAAAGACAGTGGCCAATTCTCAAGCGGAGATGATTGAGATTGTTTTTCCAAACGATGCAAATCCGCATGGAAATGTGTTTGGCGGGAGAGTGATGCAGTTGATCGACATCATTGGAGGCGTTGCAGCGATGCGGCACGCACGGAAGACAGTTGTCACGGCGTCCATGGATCGGCTCGATTTCTTGAGCCCGGCCTACATCGGAGAAGTCTTGATTCTGAAAGCTTCGGTCAACTGTGTCGGGAATACTTCGATGGAAGTCGGCGTGAAAGTCATGGCAGAAAACCCGCTGACCGGCGAGCGGAGGCATACGGGAAGCGCGTACCTGACATATGTTGCAATCGATTCAACCGGAAAACCGGTTCCACTCCCGCCGATTGTGCCCGAAACAGATGAAGAGAAACGGCGCCTTGCAGAAGCGCTGGCGCGCCGCGCTCATCGCCTGGCAACCCGCAAAGCAAAAGGGAAATCCTATTTTGCGAAGTAGCCCTCGCGGTAACGGAGTTTTACTCCGTGGCGCTTGCACTGGATTTCGATTTTTCGCCAGGTGCTATCCAGTGCTTTTCCCGGATGGAATCCGAGTGAATACTGGCTTCGCATCCCTTCCCGCAACCGATTCATTACCTCATTGAGAGCAATCAGATTGCTGGGAAAAAACGCATATCCGCCGCTGGCATCAGCAAACTTATCCAGAATGTACCTCCCCTTTAAGGATGATAAATTGAGCGCCATAGTGCCGATTGCGAGCACCGTGACATCAGAAGCGACAAGATTGGCCAGTACTTCATCAAACCGAAGATAACTCGACGTGTCTTCTCCGTCGGTGCACAACACGATGATCTTTCTTCCCGACTCTCCCTTCATCTTTTCCATAGCGAAGTAAGTGGAATCGAGCACTGCTGTATTCCCACCCTGCACATCCTGGAACAGGAGATCCTGTTCAAATCGTTTCCTGTCGGAGGTCAGGGGTGTGACTTCCGTAGGGGAGTCGTTGAAGGTGATGAGGAGCATCCTGTCTTCAGGCCGGAGCTCGTTCAGGAGAAGGAACGCAGCACTCTTGACAATGTCGATCTTCTGGTGGCCGGAGATGCGGTCTCCCATACTCTGGCTGGTATCAATCACAAACGCTACGGTAAGCGGCACGTCCCTCTCGCCCAGCTTGTCGCTTTTGGCCAGAGCAAAATTCGTGAAGTTGGTAATCTGCTGGGGAATCCCATCTTCTTTTAGCACCAGTTCTTCCAGTTTAAGATCTTTCACGAAGCGCCCTTTGATGGTTGCGGTTAGATGGACACTCACGACATCCACAGAAAGTTTTTCTTGGATCTCTTGAGCTGTCGCGCAGGGGAGAAGAAGGAAGAAGCACAAAACACTGATCACATTTTGGAGGGCGACCCTCCGCCGCCGCCAGAGGCAGAAGAGGGCGGGCAGGGACGCCCGCCCTCCGGTCATTTTGAAAATCACGGAAACAGTCCGCGCACGTTTGTTGCAGCCACAACACGGTCGATCGCCAGGATATAGGCTGCTGTCCGCATATCCACTCTGTACTTTTCCACATTCTTGTAGACATCGTTAAAGCTGGAAATCATGATGCGCGAAAGCTGCTTTTTTACATCCTCTTCGTCCCAGAAGAAGCCTTGCAGGTCCTGGACCCATTCGAAGTAAGAGACGGTAACGCCACCGGCGTTTGCAAGGATGTCGGGTATTACAAAAGATCCGTTTTCGTAGAGAATTTTGTCGGCTGCAGGAGTTGTGGGTCCGTTGGCCGCTTCCGCAATGATCTTGGCGCGGACACGCGGGGCATTTTCGCCCGTGATTACGTTTTCCAGGGCCGAGGGGGCCAGAATATCGCATTTTATTTCCAGAATCGCTTCGTTTGTAATTGGTTCCGACTCCGAAAATCCGGCAACCTGTCCGGTTGTTTCCTTGTGTTTCAACACAGCAGGAATATCGAGACCGCCGGAATTCATGATGCCTCCCTTGGAATCGCTGACTGCAAGGACACGCACGCCTGCGTGATGGTAGAAACGCGCGAGATGCGCTCCCGCGTTTCCAAAGCCCTGGATGGCAGCAGTTGCCTTGTCGAGCGGGACGCCTCTCAGCTTTGCGGCCTCCTGCGTGACGTAAAAGCAACCCCTGGCTGTAGCTTCGTTACGACCCAGAGATCCGCCCAGAGCCACCGGTTTTCCCGTCACCACTCCCAGCGCGGAATAGCCTAGCGTCATGCTATAGGTGTCCATGATCCATGCCATGGTTTGCGAATCGGTGTAGACATCCGGCGCCGGGATGTCCTTTTCCGGTCCGATAATCGGTAGAATTTCACTGGTGTACCGGCGCGTCATTCGTTCTAACTCGTGAACGCTCATTTCCTTGGGATTGCAAGTAATGCCTCCTTTTCCGCCGCCAAACGGAATGTTTACCGTGGCGCACTTCCAGGTCATCCAGGATGCGAGCGCTTTGACTTCATCCAGAGTCACGTTTGGATGGTAACGGATACCACCTTTCGCGGGACCACGGGCGATGTTGTGCTGCACGCGGTATCCCTCAAACACGCGGAAACTGCCGTCATCCATGCGGATTGGAACCGAAACAATCAACTGTCGTTTGGGTTTTTTCAGAACTTCGGAAAGGTCTGACGGCAAATTCAGGTATTCTGCTGCGATATCGAATTGCTGTTGAGCAATTTTGAAAGGATTCAAATTCTCCTGGCCCATAAGCGAAACCTCCTGCTAAGTTGGGTGATTTTCGAGAAGAGGATATCACGAACCTGAAAAAAATCGTATAATTGGTTGTTTATGATCAGCAAAGATAATCTTGTTTTTGGTTTGGGCGGGATGGTTCTCGGGATCATTATCGGTGTACTCCTGATGAATGCAAGCGGTCCGCGCATGGTGGCGGCCAATCCTGAATCTGCGCCTCCTCCGCAAACTCAAGGCCGGCCGGCCGGTGCGACTCAGCAGGGCGAAAACGAGCTTCCGGAAGGCCATCCTCCGGTGGATGCCGAGGCCATGAATCAGCAGATCGCCGTGCAGCAGGAAGTTGTGAACAAGGATCCGGAAAATCAAAAGGAAATCCTTTCCCTGGCAAATCTGAATTTCGATGCAAAACACTACGAAGAAGCCTTGAAATGGTACCAGAAGGCGCTGAACAAAGATCCCAAGAATGTGGATATCATCACGGATCTTGGGAGCTGCTATCTGTGGTTGAACCAATCGCAAAAGGCGATCGAATTTTACGGTCAGTCACTGGCAATCGACCCCAAACATTTTCAAACCCTCATGAATCTCGGGATCGCCCGGATGAGCATGGGGAACAGAGAAGGCGCGGCTGAGGCGTGGGAAAAGATCGTTACGCTATATCCCGAGCATCCCGAAGCGCAGATGCTCAGGGATGCGATTCAGCGGCTTCGCTCCAAGAAAGAAACAAGTTGACACCAACAGAAGAACAGATCCGAAAAGACATTGTTGAAGTCGGTCGCCGTATGTATGCGCGCCATTTTATCTCCGGCGGCGATGGAAATATCAGTGTGCTCCGTGAAGATGGTGTAATCATGGCCACGCCTACGGGCATGAGCAAAGGTTTCCTGGAGCCGGACGACATTGTAATTACCGATCTGGACGGCAAGAAAATTCAGGGGAAAAGAGAGCCATCTTCCGAGCTGTTGATGCATCTGTCCTGTTACCGGAACCGTCCCGATATTCGCTCCGTTGTTCACGCGCATCCGCCTGTCTGCACCGGTTTTGCGGTTGCCGGTATTCCGCTGGACAAGGCGCTGCTGGCAGAAGTAATTGTCGCGTTCGGCTGCATTCCGATCGCTCCGTACGGCACACCCTCCACAGTGGAACTGGCAACCAGTGTGGATGAATACATCAAGAAGCATGATGCCCTGTTGCTTGCCAATCACGGCGCGCTTACCGTGGGAGACGAACTTTATTCAACTTATTTCAAGATGGAGACGCTGGAACATTTTGCCAAGATCAATCTCGTTTCCAGGATGCTCGGAAAGGAAAATGTTCTGCCTGCGCATGAAGTGTCCAAATTGGCCGCACTCCGTTCCCGCTATGGAATCAAAGGCCCCGATCCGTTCACGGAGGGGTGTCCGATTCCGCTCGAACGGACGGGACACCAGGAAGACACAATCACCCTGACCCGCGCGGAGTTGATCGATCTGATTTCAGAAGCGATTCGAAGCGTCGGATCGGTATGAAACTCGGCGTCCTTCTTGCCGTACTTCTTTCTCTGATTGTCTCCGTTTCTGATTCCCAAGATTCAGCCGTCGTCCAGGCCGCCAGGAAAGAGCGGGAGCGGCGCGCAAAATTAAAGACGGGGCGTGTTTTTACAAACAAAGATGTTCAGGAATTCGCTGCCAAGCATCCGACTCCCGTAAAGGAAGGGATGGAGCCGGAAATGCAGCCGGTGGAAGAAACGGAAAGCGACGAAATTGAAGATGTGAACAAGGAACTTGCGGAGAGTGAAGCATACTGGAGAAAGCGCTACAAAGAAGTGGCCAGACGGGTTCAGGCTTCAGAAAAAGATATTGCCGAAATACAAAAGGAAGTTGATGATCTGACACGCGCTTTTTATGCGCTGAATGATGTGGAGCAAAAAGGGGTTATCCAATATCAGCGCACGCAACGGATCAATGATCTTCAGCAAGCGAAGAGGGAGCTGGAAGATGCCCGGATCGCGCTGGATGATCTGGAGGAAGAAGCACGCAAAGCAGGCGCTCTCCCCGGCTGGCTCCGCGAAGAGTAGGAATTGTGTTTCTATTTTAGCTCCCTCCGCAACGTCCGAATGCTTTATACTTGAGATGTAAGGAGAAATGAGATGGCTTCTCTGAAAGAAGTAACCTTGGAAAGCATCAAGCGATTGCCTGAGGAGTGCACTTTGGAAGACATCATGTATGAAGTCGATCTTGTAGCGCAGGTCCTGGAAGGGCTCCAGGATGCGGATAACGGAAGGCTTGTATCAACCGAAGAGCTTCTCGAGCGAGTCGACCGATGGTCAAGCTGAGGTGGACCGAGAAAGCCAGTAAGAATCTCCAGTCCATCCATGAGTACATAGCAAAAGACTCCAAGATCTACGCCGGGCGCTTTACAAAGTCCCTCATTCTGGCGACAAGAAAGCTGGAAAAGATGCCACAGTGCGGCCGTGTGGTTCCGGAATTAGAATCACACGGGTTTCGCGAGGTGATCTACCGCAACTACCGAATTGTTTATCGTTATTTGGCGGACAGGAAAGAAGTCCAGATACTTGCCATCATTCATGGTGCACGTGACCTGCAGCGTGCAATGAATGAAGAATGGCAGCTTTGATCTGAGGTGGAGCGCGGGAACACCTCTTTCGGCCGCGCATATTAAGTCATCGTGGCATTCAACCCAGGACTTTGGCGGCACGCTATTTTGAATTTTGCACTTTGAATTTTGACTTTCCTTTGTTATAATTGAATTGTTTGGAGATTTTGGCGAAATCCCGGCCAGAGCTTCTAAGCCACCATCCACCCAGATGGGCGAGAGTCATGAGCCGTTCGATTCCGCCAAAATCTTTTTCTATCTTAGGGCCCCCTCCTTTCTTCAACACAGAGCGCGGAAAGCGCGAGCGACTCAAGGGTGTTTAACAGTTTTGGGTCTCTCGAGATGGAGCGCGGGCTTCCAGCCCGCCAGATCTGGCTGTACACGAATCTTCTACGGCGGGCAGGATGCCCGCGGTCCAATTGCAGCATTCCCCCCAAAACCGGAAAGCACCCACGACTCTAAGTACAACTTGACAGGGAAGCGGTACCCGAATACGATTCTACAATATTCGTATGAGGAAATTTCAGTTTCCGCATGCCCTGACATTGCTGGTCTGTTGTGTCCTGTTCGGCGCGGCGCTCAGTTATGTGCTGCGCGCCGGTGAGTACGACCGGCGCGATGATCCCGCAACGGGGCGCAGAGTTGTGGTTCCGGGGACCTATCATGAAGTTCCCTCCAGTCCGGTGGGTCCGTTTGAAACGATTGTTGCAATCCCGAAAGGATTGGTTGACGCAGCTTCGGTTGTGTTTTTTGTTTTTCTTGTAGGCGCCGCGTTTGCTGTTGTGGATCAGACCGGAGCGTTGCGCGGCGGTGTTGACTGGTTCGTCCGTAAGCTCGAAGGCCGTGAGGGGTTTGCGATTCCCGCATCCTGTATCGTGTTTGCAATGGGAGGCGCGCTGGAAAACCTTCAAGAGGAAATTATTCCGCTGGTTCCCGTTCTTCTTGTGCTTACAAGAAGGCTCGGGTTTGACGCCTTAACTGCGGTGGCGATGAGTCTGGGGGCCGCGATGCTTGGTGCTTCGTTCAGTCCGATCAATCCATTTCAAGTTGGGATCGCGCAGAAGCTGGCTGAGCTGCCGTTGTTATCCGGCGGGCTGTATCGAGTTGGATTTGCTGTTCCCGCTCTGGCGGTCTGGATCTGGGGGACGATGCGCTACGCAGCAAGGATCCGGACGGAGAAATCAGTTCAGGATGCAGACACCGGACAGGAGCCGCTGAAACTCCGCCAACTTTTGATCTTACTGTTGGTGCTGGTTGCATTCGGTCTGTTTGTTTTCGGCGTGCTCAAATACGGATGGGATTTTGATCAAATGGCTGCCGTTTTCTTCGTGATGGGAATTGTCGCCGGTCTGATCGGAGGTCTGGGAATTGCAGGCACCACCGAGGCCTATGTGGAAGGGTTTAAATCGATGGCCTCGGCCGCTTTGCTGATCGGCTTTGCCCGCGCGATTTATGTGGTTCTGGATCAGGGGAAGATTGTGGATACGATCGTTCATGGAATCTTTATTCCAATTGCAAATCTTCCCGTGGCTCTGTCGGCGCTAGGCATGATGGTTGCTCATGTCATCATTCATTTTCCTGTGCCGAGCGTAAGCGGACAGGCTGTATTGACGATCCCGATTCTTGTTCCGCTATCCGATCTTCTGGGATTGTCCCGGCAGGTTACCGTGCTTGCGTATCAGTACGGCGCAGGCCTGTGTGAGTTTTTGACTCCGACGAACGGCGCCATGATGGCGATCCTCGCAGCAGCGGGTGTACGATTCGAAAACTGGCTCCGGTTTGTAGTGCCGCTCCTCTTTGGCATCTTCGGCCTGGGGATCATCTCTGTGATCGTTGCCATCTTGATCCGCCTGTAGGGGCGCATGGCGTGCGCCCTCGTTGACAGGATTACGCGCTAACGCTATCCTTTTGCCATGTGGAAGAAGAAAAAGAAGAACCGCTTCCAACAGAATCCGTCCCCTTCTCCCCAAATTCCTCTCGTGCCGCCGGAACCGGTGACCGGTAATTTCGACTTGATGGAAGCAAAAATCCGCGGCGAAGAAATCATGATGAAAGAAGACCTCAAGCAAGCAAAGAATGCTGCAGGATTGAAGAAAGAGCTGGACAAGAGTGAGGTCGACCGCCGCCTTGAAGAGCTTCGCCGCCAGCTCGGTCTCAAAAAATAAGATTCACCACAAGAAGATTTTTGCCTTCCCTCTTTTCCGTGATTCAATCCTCGTTGTGTATTTGGTGAATTCATTTCACACGGAAGGTAACGTGCCGGGACTCGGTTTTGTTGTCCCCGTAATCGTAAGCAATCACCCAGAACCTGTGATATCCCCTGCGCAGAGGTGTCTCGATTTTCAGTGATGCAAGATTGCGATCCGGGTCATACTCAGCCGGATGCGGAACCCCGTCCACAACGAATGTTACTTTTTCATCGTTGATATCCATCCCGGTATCCCGCACTGTTGCGGCCAGCAACGGCGTCTGATTTTTCGTAGAGCTGTTGCGTTTCGGAAAGATCGGTGTGATGACCGGCGCCACGTTGTCGTAGATCAAAGCGTACAAATCAAACACTTCGATTTTTGTTTGCACTGTGCGGGCAGCGCGGTCCACCGGCGCAGGAAGGCTTCTCCAACTTTGCTTCGTGCGGTCCCACTGATAGATGCTGAGCTTCTCCGGATGATCTACAGATGCAGGATAGCTGAATTTCAGCACGGCATCCTTTTTCATCGGAACACCGCGCGGACCGAGCTGCAACATCGGTCCGATCAGCGGCAGATATCTCGCAGTATATACAGGAAGGGATTTTGTCCATACGAACGTGTTCCAGAACAGGGAGTCGGGCTCGAATTGCAGCTCAAAATTCCCTGCTGTGATTCTTGCCGCCGATCCGGCAGAGATATCGTAAACGGGTTGTGAAATCTGTAAGGTGGGAGAAAGACTTGCTGTAAACACGGAATTTCCTTTCGGAACCGGAATGATCGCCTCGTAGGAATTCAATTCACGCGCCTGCATCGGGACAGGTGAGGCGGAACTGCCG
>CAZDDB010000116.1:0-10886 GCA_964504105.1 uncultured Acidobacteriota bacterium | reverse complement strand
TGCCACTCCGTTGCCTGATTTTCAGACAGACTTCATTGTTCTTTGAGCGATGTGCCTTCGGGAACCGGAAATCCAGCGTTTCCGAAAGCTTCGCGAATGCGATGAGACTCCCTTCTCCCTTCAGTGAACGGCGCCTCTTGCTTTTCTTGACAGTTACAGAACCCTGTGACTATATAGTGAGTACGCTGGCCGAAGGAAGAGGTATTTGTATGAACCCGGAACAGATCAGACTTCAAGAAGCGCATGAAAAAAAAGTACCCTGGAAGAAGTGGGGTCCGTATCTGAGTGAACGCCAGTGGGGAACGGTTCGTGAGGATTATAGCGAAACGGGGAATGCCTGGGATTATTTTTCACACGACCAGGCGAGATCTCGCGCCTACCGGTGGGGTGAGGATGGTCTTGCGGGGTTTTCCGATGACAAGCAGCGTCTCTGTTTTGCCCTCGCGTTATGGAACGGCAATGATCCGATTCTGAAGGAACGGCTCTTTGGCCTAACCAACACCGAAGGGAATCATGGCGAAGATGTCAAGGAATACTACTTTTATCTGGACAGTACGCCGACTCACTCGTACATGAAATACCTGTACAAGTATCCGCAGGCTACCTATCCCTATGAACCTCTGATTCGGGTGAACAGTCAGCGCACGCGGCACGAGATGGAATATGAGCTGCTCGACACCGGTGTGTTTGATGAGGACCGCTATTTTGATGTCTTTGTGGAGTACGCGAAAGAAACTCCGGAAGATACTTTGATCCGGATCACCTTACAGAACCGCGGTCCGGAACCGGCAGCGCTTCACGTTCTTCCTACGCTCTGGTTTCGCAACACGTGGGCCTGGCAGAAGAAACTCACACGGCCCGTCCTGAAACAGGAAGGGACGAAGCCGGGTGTGAGCGCGATTGCCGCCTCCCATCCCGATCTCGGGCAGCGGACCCTGTACTGCGAAGGGGATGTGCCGTTGTTGTTTACTGAGAACGAAACGAATACGGAACGGATTTGGGGAGTTCCCAATACACATCCTTATGTAAAAGATGGAATCAATAACTTTGTAGTTCACGGCCTTGCGGACGCGGTGAATCCTGAAAAGACCGGTACAAAAGCTGCTGCGCATTTTCTGCTAACCGTGGCTGGAGGGGGAAAGGCAGTCGTCCGGTTGCGGCTGACCAAATCCTCGGAAGCTCCTTTTGGCAGAAAGTATGACCAGCAATTCAAGACCCGGATTCGAGAAGCGGACGAGTTCTATGAATCACTGACTCCCGCTTCTCTGAATGAAGATGAGAGAAATGTGATGCGCCAGGGTTTTGCGGGAATGTTGTGGACCAAACAGTATTACTACTTTGATCTGGATCGTTGGCTGGAAGAACATGAAGCCCATCCGCTGATCGGGATGAAACACCCGCAGACCCGTAACAGGAACTGGTTTCACATGATTAACGATGATGTAATCTCGATGCCGGACAAATGGGAATATCCCTGGTACGCAGCCTGGGATCTTGCATTTCACACGGTAACCCTGGCTGCTGTAGATCTGGATTTTGCAAAAGATCAGCTGGATTTGATGCTGCGGGAGCTGTATCTGCATCCGAGCGGTCAGATCCCCGCATACGAGTGGAATTTTGGTGACGTGAATCCGCCGGTTCACGCATGGGCAACCCTTTTTGTATACAACACCGAAAAGCAACTTCGAGGGAAGGGGGATCTTCAGTTCCTGAAACAAGCATTTCAAAAAATGCTGATCAACTTTACCTGGTGGGTGAACCGCAAGGATCCTGGTGGAAGGAACGTATTTGAAGGTGGCTTTCTTGGTCTGGATAACATCGGTATATTCGATCGCAGCTCGCCTCTTCCTACAGGTGGATTTTTGGAACAGGCTGACGGAATGGCCTGGATGGTGTTCTACAGCCAGAACATGTTGGAGATAGCACTGGAGCTGTCTCAATCGGATCCGATTTACGAAGACATGGCTTTGAAATTTGTGGAACACTTCCTGTGGATCGCGTCCGCAATGGATCGCATCGGCGAGCATCAAGATGAAATGTGGGATGAAGAAGACGGTTTTTTCTACGACCTGCTTCGTTTTCCGGATGGATCGGCCACTCGATTGAAGGTTCGCTCTCTGATCGGTATCTTGCCTCTTTGCGCCGTCAGTGTGTTTCAGAAAGAGCCCGAGTTTCCAAGACTCACGGAACGTGTCCGGAATTTTGTCAGCCATCATCCGGAGCTGCTTGCCAATATCCATCCGCTTTCTGATGCCGGAGTAGGGGGGCGGCGGCTGCTTTCCATTCTGAATGAGAAAAATTTGAGACGGGTACTGACAAAGCTTCTGGATCCGGACGAGTTTCTGAGCCCCTTCGGCATCCGTTCCATTTCACGGTACCATGAGACCAATCCTTATGTGCTCAATATTCACGGGGAGGAGTTCCGTGTGGACTATCTGCCGGCCGAATCGAATACAGGGATGTTCGGGGGCAATTCCAACTGGCGCGGGCCCATCTGGTTTCCGATCAATGCGCTGATCTTCCGGGCTTTAGCTCTATTGTATTCATACTACGGAGATAGATTTACCGTCGAATGTCCTACCGGCTCCGGAAAGGAAATGAACCTGTTTGAGGTGAGCCAGGAGCTCATCCGGCGCTTGTCCCGGATTTTTCTGCGTGATGAGCAAGGGAGACGTCCCGTGTATGGCGGCACCACGAAATTTCAGGATGATCCGCACTGGCGCGACTATGTTCTCTTTTATGAGTATTTTCACGCGGAGAACGGCGCCGGTTTGGGAGCGAGCCACCAGACGGGTTGGACGGGATTGGCGGCGAGATTCATTCAGTTTCACGGATACGCCGATAGCGCGGCGCTTTTAAAAGAAGGCGCGAAGGGAACGATGCAATTTAAAAAAGAAACAGAGGGGTAGGTCTTTCATGATTTCAAAACAGCTTTGTAAGATCCTGCTTGCGATTGTTCTAATTTCCAGTGACGCGGCTGCACAGCAATCTCGATCTGAGGAAAATGCGCAAATCAAAGCAGAGAAGGCGAAGACCCTGCATGCTTACGTTCCGAACAAGGCAGAGCGGATCATTGGCAAGCTTACGGGTCCGCGAAAGGGCTTGTATCCGTATTTTGGTTCCGCATTTTCCGGTGGCGGTCTGGCAGTTGGGCCCGCGTATCTCTGGCTTTTCGGTGATACAGGGAGCCTGAATATCCTGGGCGCCTGGTCGATTGAGAATTACAGAAAAGCAGAGGCGAATTTCATGATGCCCGGATTCGGGTCGCGCTATCTCACCACTGAAGTGAATACAAAGTATGTGGATGCCGGTCATCTCTCCTTCTTTGGTCTGGGGAACGATACGGAAAAAGAGGACGAAAGCACCCTTGGTTACCGCCCCTTCAATGCCGGGCTGATAGAGACGTTCGCTCCTTCGAAATTCATTTCCGTTGGAGGAGGTGTTGAGTATCTGCATGTGGATACCGGGCCCAGTAATCAATCGCCGTCGATTGAAGAGATCTACACACCGGAAACGGCTCCGGGGCTCGGAACAGATCCAACCTACACGAACTTGAGCTTGTTTGGCGCATTTGATTGGAGGCAGACTCCCGGTTACACCACAAAAGGCGGATATTACCGCGTTGATTGGAAAGATTACAACGAACACGGCGCAGGCCGATTTAGTTTCCGTCGTCTCGATATTCAACTGGACCAATACGTGCCCATCCTGCGGGCAAATCAGATCATCGCTCTTCGCGCGTTGGCCTCATTCGCCTACACCGGAGAGGATGAGATCGTCCCATTCTTTTTGATGCCCAAACTTGGCGGTTCCAAAGAGCTGCGCGGGTTTCGAGGATTCCGGTTTCGCGACCGGAACAGAATGCTTTTGACTGCGGAGTACCGGTGGACCCCATCAAAACTGATGGATCTCGCGATCTTCTATGAACGGGGCAAAGTCGAACCTCGCGCGGAGGATTTGGACTTCAAGAATCTGCAGTACTCCTGGGGAGTTGGCGCACGTTTTCATGCTCCCAATGCTACGATCCTTCGCATTGAAATAGCACACAGCAAGGAAAAGACACGGCTAATCCTCGATACAGGGCTGGTGTTCTAATGATGAAATACATGCGGGCATTCATACTGTTGTTACTCGTTCTGCTAGTTCCCGGCTGGAGCGCAGATCAAAAATTTTATGATGACGATCCTATTTTGAAGGAAGACGATCCGCAAGATGCTTCCGGAGTGCAGCCATGGGATATCGGTCTTGTTTACGATTTTCTGGAGAACCTTTTCGCAAATCCGGGGGACCGCACACCGGGAGTACGTGCACAAAACATCAACACGATCGATGAGGTTCCGGACTCCAACTGGTATGTGAACCGCACTGGCCTGACTCCGGAGGCAGTAGCGAAAGGACCAGACACCACCGACGGCCCCGCGCCCGGAAGGTGGACCGTTACCGGAGCCAAGAGCAATGGAGTCACTCCCGGTTTTACGATCAAAGATTCCGTCGGTCAGAAATGGTTCATCAAGTTCGATCCTCCCGGGTATCCCGCAATGGCAACTGGGACAGAGGTCGTTGTTACAAAGTTGTTCTGGGCCCTTGGATATCATGTTCCGGAGAATCACCTTGCGACATTGAACGTGGAAAACTTGACCATTGGAGATGGCGCGAAGATCACACCTCCAAGCGGCAAAAAACGCGCGATGAAGATCAGCGATATCAAAAAATTGCTCTGGCTCGCTGCAAAGAATGCGGATGGATCGTATCGAGTGATCGCCAGCAAAGCGCTTCCCGGAAAACCGCTAGGTGGATTCCGGTTTTACGGAACAAGACCCGATGATCCGAACGATGTTGTGCCCCATGAACACAGGCGGGAGCTCAGGGGTTACGGTGTTTTCGCTGCGTGGTTGAATCACGTCGATTCCAAGAGCATCAATTCACTCGACACCGTGATTGAGGGAAATGGAAAGTCTTTCGTGCGTCACTTTCTGCTGGATTTTGGCGCAACGCTTGGAAGCGCATCTCTTGTGCCACATGAAGAGTGGGAAGGATACGAATGTTTGTACGAAGGAGAGAGTCAGGTAGGCAGGGACTTCATCGCGGTTGGGTTCCGTGTGGAGCCATGGCGCAGAGTGAAGTATTACGAGTCCCGTTCCATCGGACGTTTTCAGCAGGAAAACGAAAGCTGGGATCCGGACAGTTGGATGCCTCGCGAACCGAATCCCGCATTTCTTCGCTCGCGCGCCGATGACAAGTTTTGGGCCGCGCGAAAGTTAATGGGTTTGACTGACGATATGATCCGCGCAGCAGTTCGCACCGGTCAGTTTAACGATTCAAAATCCGAGGAATTCCTGGCAAACGCCTTGATCCAGCGAAGGAATGCCATTAGCCGCAAGTATCTTACCGCAATCAACCCGATCGTGGACCCTGTCCTTGATTCTTCCGGTATCTTGACATTCGGAAATGCAGCAGTGACCAACGGATTCGCGAAGGCTCCCGAAGGTTATCAGGCTGCATGGTATCGATTTGATAACTCTACCGGTCAACCAACTTTGATCGGGGAAACATCGGGATCTGCGGAACGATTGGATCCTCCCGCGGGTCTGCCAACAGAATCCGGATCATTCTTGAAGATTGAAATGCGCGTGAAAGACGGCTCTCCCGTTCAAGCGTATTTTCGAAGAACAGACACCGGTTGGAATCTCACCGGTTTCGAACGCATGCCGTAATCCGTGGCCGCGCCTCCGTGCGCGCCAATCTCTGATCTCATCAATGCGGTCCAGACAAACCTTCACAACATTCTTGTTGTAGAGTGCATCTTGCTCTGTAACACCCCAACGCAGATCGATATCGATGAGCCGGAGTTTGCGCTGCTCGCACCATTCCCGCAGGTCCGGGAAGACACGCTTGACGAGATAGTCCCGCTCGGCGTGCATGTCGTTGAAGGTGCTACTAATAAATACGTAGATCTTTTCCCACTTGAGCGGCACATCTGGAGCAACTTGCATGGATTTGAATACAGATTACCGTAACCGGAAGGCGCCGTCAAAATGATGCAATAAGGGCGGAATGAAATGAGCTCTGGTGACTGATAAGCGCCGAGAAAATATTTCGCAATAGGGGTGTGCGAGGCGGGACGTTCGGAGCGTGTTTCCGGAAAAACTTACTTCGATAGTTCCCGTTTCACATGACTAAATGCAGCCTCTTCCATTTCGAGTCGTTCGCGAATCACTTTCTTTAACCACTCATCCACACTGGAAGCCCTATGCAATCTGGAGAAAAACGCGGCGCGAGATGCAACATCGGCCGGAACGGAAATGGAAGCACGTTTCGGTCTTCGCACTCGAACAGGTTTTGTCCAAGCAGAGTCATTCTCCGCTTGTGAGACTACAATCCTGTCTATCTCATCCTCAGAGCGTCTCTGTCTTTTGTTCTTCCTGGTCATATCGGCCAACCTGTGATAATTCTGACAAGGTTGTTTTCCTTTAACTGAAAAATGATGTTTAGTTTTCTACCACCAATCGTTCTCGCGATCAATTGATAGCGATCCTTATAAGACCTATTTCGACGGATTTCAAAATCAGAGAAAAAACATTCTACTGCTTCTTCAAAAGTTACGCCGTGTGAAGCCAGCTTATCCCGCTCAAAATCATACTCGAAGTCTCTTGGTGTGAAACGATTCCAATCGACCATCCATCTTTTTCCGGTGTTGTCGGCGCCTTCTTTATTATACGCGGGTATCGATTGGAAAGCATTTCAGTCTGGAATAATGCCGCCTAATCACTGATCTTGTTTCCCCAGGCCCGCGCGATCGGGCGCCAATCGGCATCGATGGTGAAGGGGTTCAGCTTAACGGACTTACCACAATTGGGGCACGCAAGTTCGGCGTTTATGATGGCGAAACATGTTACGCAGCGAGTGACATTCAATCACTATATTGCCGTTGCGCCGGAAGGACACGTATACGGCCTATTTTTTTGGACACTTCGGCGCTGAAGTTCGCCCTGTTTTCGTTGAGTACCCACCCAGGCAATTTCAGGAAGTCGATGATCTTTCGGTCATTCGAGGACAAGATGCCCTGATCCTGGAAGACGATGTGATCAGCGGAATAACACTGAACCTGGTTGTCAAAGGGCTCTTTTCACTGAGCGGAGTGAAAATTGTGTGAAAAGTAGCCGCTGCACAGTGACAAGGAATTGGGATGCTACTCCTTGGGTTTGTTTTTGAACTTGCGGTCAGCATGCGCACTGCGAGATTCGTCGCCGAATCATCCGACGCGAAGTAATTCTCGTTCTACTTCAGGGGAGAAAGTAGTAGAAATGAAATATTGAGCCGGATAAAGATAATCTTCTCCTTCATTATCAATGACACGAATGTAATTTGATTTTGCCGCGCTTTCATCGGGAAGCACCTGGTAAATCCTACGAGGAGTGAGTAGATCCGGGTCATCTGTCTTAACACAGATAACAAATCTCGCCTTTTGATCGTTGCTTTTAGTCATGACTTCAGTCCAAAAACCGTTTTATTCTCATTTTCTTTTTGCCGATCCTGTGAGCCTCAAACCAATGAACTTCCGCAACCCGCATCGTACCATCATAAAGTTTAACTCTTGCGATACCTTTGAGCTTTCTCCAACGCCTTCCGCCATAACGCTTCTTTAATAGTGGAAGGATCCGAATCGCTTTCCCGACGGCAATGATCTCAATGTCGGTAATTGAGTCGATGATTTCAAACTTCAAGCAGATCGCCGGACGGATTGCTGCTGAAACCGGGATGTCGATTGAGCCCGATATCTGCATTGTGAATTTCTATACTGGCGCCGGAAAACTAGGACTGCATCAGGATAAAGATGAAAGACCGGAAACTTTGAAGAAAGGAATTCCGGTGGTTTCGATTTCCATCGGCGATTCCTGTCATTTCCTGTTTGGCGGAACGTCCAGAAAAGATTCTGTAAGAACGATCCTTTTGAAATCGGGAGATGCTTTTGTTTTCGGAGGTCCAAGCAGGATGCGATTTCATGGGGTTTCCTCCATCATCGCCGGAAGTGCTCCTGCCGAGCTGGAAGTTTCAGGAAGGTACAACCTGACTTTTCGACAGTACTGATCCAGCTCGCAAAGGGCTCTGCCAGCGGGACGCTGGCGTTACAAACCGCAAAAGAAATTTGCCACTTTCTTTGACCCTTTGTTGCGGTAGTTGTACTATGGGACTTATGAAGGCAGAGACAGAAAAGGAAAAGGTGACCTTTTCCAATTATGCGGAGTTTCGCAAATGGACGGAAACACAGGCGGGTTACTGGATCTTAGTGAGAGGTGAACCCATGCCTAGCCCTTCCCCATCGCGAATTCATCAGGAGTTGTCGAAACGGATCGAACTGGCTCTCATCCAGGCGGTGGAAACCAAGAAACTCGGAAGAGTTTATGATGCGCCACTGGACGTGGAGTTAGCCGGTGATACCGTGTATCAGCCGGACCTGCTTGTCGTTTTGAATGCGCATATTGAGCGGATGCAAAGAACGCATATCAAAGGCGCACCCGATTTGATTGTTGAGGTCTTGTCCCGTTCAACGGCCAAACTCGATCTGGTGGACAAACGTTATGACTATGCTGCTGCGGGCGTTTCGGAATACTGGATCATCGATCCGGAGACTCAGACTGTCGAAATCTATGCACTTGAATCCGGGGCTCTGTCGTTGAAACTCACTGCGCGGGAGTCCGGAACCGTCACGAGTATCGTGCTTCCGCACCTGAGCATCGATCTGACACAACTGTTCGCCGATCTTTGAGCTTTGCAACGCCCCTGCGGACCGGCGTTACGACTAACCGGTTCTTATTTCTGATCCCGGAACTGGGTGATCAGGCGGTCAAAACGCGCTTCGTAGACCATATCATACAGATCTATCCTGTCCGAAAGGAACTTCTCGCACCACTGCCGGAGCAGCTTTCGCTCTCCGGCAATTGTTCTATCCGGGATCCGGTCGCAAAGAATCAGCACGCATACAAGGTCCGCTTTCTCCCTCAGCCGCAAACTCAGCAACCGCGCTTCGCTCCAAACTTCTTGAAACTCTCCCATGCCTTTATTCTATGTCTTTGCTTGGCTGATGTTCAAATGGTAGGGTCCTCATAAGGAGGGGTGCAGGCAAGATGCCTGCGGTCCATAATGCAGGCTGGAAGCCTGTGCTCCATGCTACGACTTGGCTGCAGACAGCAGCGATTGTAGATCGTATTTCAGGACATCGCCAATTCGATCCACACTCACATCTGCAGGCGGATAGTTGGCAGATACTTGCGGATCGTTTGCATAATGCCCTTGTTTGGGGAATATGGTTGTAACGCGCGATCCCCAGAGTTTTTTCACCGCGGTCAGAATGCGAAGCTTATCATCGATCAACACGTAGTGGTCCGCCGGATAGCGTTCCGCAACATCATCTAGATCGTGTTCCTTGTGAACGTAGATCAATACGTTTCCTTCAAAGACGTCGAAGAGGCCGGAACGGATAATCTTGCGCGGCTGAAACACGACGTCACCATCGGAAAGAATCACGGCAGTTCCCCATTGTTTGGCCTGCTCGACTACATCGAGTGAATTAGGAAAAAGGCGGTTGGCGAAAGGATATGTAATGAGAAAGTTGGAAACGGTGAGCAGATGAGGATCGCGCGGATGCTCAATGCGGTAACGCTGCAGGGCCCCCAGATAGTCCGCGTAGCCAAGTTCGCTGCGCAACTGCTCAAAGATTTCCCAGTATCTTTGTTGCCGCTCGTGCCCGACTTCTTTTCCCAGATGCCGCTTGAGATCGGCCGAAACGCGATCATGATCCAGCAACGTGTTGTCTACATCAAAGAGAAATACAACCTTCATGATTCAGCCTCCCGGGGGGCACGTAGGGGCGGGGCTTGACCTCGCCCGCATTGGAGTGGGCGACCACAAGGGTCGTCCCTACCAGTTGTTTTGTTATTCAACTTTTCGCCATTTACGTCCATCGCGTTCAAGTAACTCATCCGCTTCCTTTGGTCCCCATGATCCCGCAGCGTAGTTTGGAAAGGTTCTGGGCGGAAGGGCTTTCCAAACATCGATTACAGGTTGAATGATGCTCCATCCGGCTTCCACCATGTCGGCACGCTGGAAGAGCGTCTGGTCACCGGTCATGCAGTCGTGGAGCAGACGTTCGTATCCGGTGCTCGGCGTGCTGCCGAAATAATCGACGTAGTTAAAATCCATTTCCACCGTTCCCAGTTTCATGATCGAGCCGGGCAGTTTTGCTCCAAATTGCAGCGAGATTCCTTCATTCGGCTGGATGTGAATTATGAGGCGGTTCGCGCGAAGTTGTTCAATCGGCGTGTCGCGGAACAGCACAAACGGAGCCCGGCGGAACTGGATCGTGATTTCGGTAACACGGTGACCCAAACGTTTCCCTGTGCGCAGATAGAAGGGAACATCCGCCCAGCGCCAGTTTTCAATCATCAGTTTCAATGCAACAAAGGTTTCCGTGCTGGAATTCACAGCCACATCCTGTTCGGTGCGGTATCCCGGGACGCGCTGTTCGTTATGCGTGCCTTCCTTGTACTGCCCGCGTGCTGTTTCTGTCAGGACCTCTTCCGGTGCAGGAATCTGCACCGCGTGTAGGATCTTGGCCTGTTCATCACGCACCGCGTCGGCGGCAAATGAAATCGGCGGCTCCATGCTAGTCAACGAGAGAAGTTGAAACAGATGGTTGGGCACCATGTCGCGAAGCGCACCCGACGTTTCGTAATAACCCCCTCGCTTTTCCACCCCTACCGTCTCTGCCGCGGTGATCTGGACATTATCTATGTATCGGCGGTTCCAGATGGGCTCGAAAATACCATTTCCAAACCGGAACACCATGATGTTTTGAACGGTTTCCTTCCCCAGATAATGATCGATCC